>JAHJPG010000073.1 GCA_018819925.1 Pseudomonadota bacterium | reverse complement strand
GCGCAACAGCTCGAAGGAGGCGCTGCCCGCCCCCAGGATCATGGCCGCCCGGAGCCAGGTGCAGGGCACCTCCCCGGCTTGCAGGATGTGGCCCACCTCGGCCCGGGAACGCAGGTGGTGGCTTATGTCGGGGCCCTCGGGCACCAGGCCGCCCAGGTAGATGAGCCGTTCCACCCCGGCGGCGGCAGCGGCCAGGGACATGTTACGGGCCGCCAGTCGGTCGGCGGCGGCGAAGTCCTTGGTGCCGGGGTTCATGGAGTGAACCAGGTAGAATGCGGCCCAGCAGCCCTTCATGCCCTTGGCCAGGGACAAGGGGTCCTTCACGTCGCCCGGCACCAGTTCGCAGTTGGGGTGGTTGGCCCAGGGGCGGCAGGAGAGCTTGTCCAGGGAGCGGCCCATGGCCCGCACCCGGTGGCCGGCGGCCAGCAGACGGGGGACCAGGCGGCCCCCCACGTAGCCGGTGGCTCCCAGCACCAAGACCGGCTCCAAACGCCGGGGCGGGTTTTTCGGGCTCATGCTGCCTCCCATCAGCATATTTCATGAGGGTCGCATGTCCGGCTGCGCCGGCCACCGGCATGAAATATGCGGGCTTGTCCCCGTTTCATTGCAGCACAGGCGGTGGCCCAAAAGCAACGGGGCCGCCGAAGCGGCCCCGCCGGGCTTGGGCAAAGGTGGAGCCTAGTCCACTTTCAT
The DNA here is from genome assembly GCA_018819925.1 of Pseudomonadota bacterium. Taxonomy (GTDB): domain Bacteria; phylum Desulfobacterota; class Desulfarculia; order Desulfarculales; family Desulfarculaceae; genus Desulfoferula. Next base: position 3,105 of record JAHJPG010000073.1, on the reverse strand, counting down.
GAAGCGGCTGCCCTTGGCGCCGCACACCGGGCAGCGCTCCGGGGCCTCGCCCTCGGCGGTGTAGCCGCACACCGGGCAGACGTAGTAGGCGTAGTCGCCCGCGTTGCCGCCCAGGTTGTCCAGAAGCTTCTTGTACAACTCGGCGTGGATCTTCTCCACCGCGTTGGCCCACTCGAAGGAGCGCAGGGCCTCCTTGGCCTCCTCGGCCTTGGCCGTGGCGATCATCTCCGGGTACATGTGCTCGAACTCGTGGGTTTCGCCGGCGATGGCCGCTTCCAGGTTGTCGGCGGTGGTGCCGACGCCCTTGAGGGCGCGCAGGTGGTTGTGCGCGTGAACCGTCTCGGCCTCGGCCGCCGCCCGGAAAAGGCGGGCCACCTGGGGGTAGCCTTCCTCGTCGGCTTTCTTGGCGAAAGCCAGGTATTTGCGGTTGGCTTGGGACTCGCCGGCGAAAGCTTCCTTCAGATATTCTTCGGTCTTGGACATGGTATTTACCCCTCTCGGTGTGGTTAGCGGTTGCTTATTGATAATGGTTATTATTACTATATAAATAAATGCAGGCAAGCTGTCAAGGCAATGCCCATAAAAAATAGTGTGAGGCATGGCCCCGGGATGTGACAAGCCCCGGTCCGCGCTTTTACAATGGTAATAATAGACAATAACGATGGCAATTACGGGCCGGCCGGGCTCGGCCGGTGATGAGGAGAGAAAGATGAGCGACGACAAGCAGGTAACCATGCACGGCAACCCCTTGAACTTGGTGGGCGAGGCGGTGGCGGTGGGCCAGGCGGCCCCGGACGCCGAGCTTGTGAACAACGATTTGGCCCCGGTGAAGATAAGCGATTACCTGGGCAAGGTGGTGGTGATATCGGTGGTGCCCTCCCTGGACACCCCGGTGTGCGATCTGCAAACCAGGCGCTTCAACAGCGTGGCGGCCAACCTGGGCGGAGACGTGGTGATCCTGACCATCAGCATGGACCTGCCCTTTGCCCAGAAGCGCTGGTGCGGCGCGGCCGGGGCCGAGGCGGTGGTCACCCTGTCCGACCACCGCGAGGCGGCATTCGGCATGGCCTACGGCCTGCTCATCAAGGAGCTTAGGCTCCTGGCCCGGGCGGTGCTGGTCTTGGACCGCGAGGGCAAGATCACCTATATCCAGCGGGTCTTGGAGCTGACCAACGAGCCGGATTACGACGAGGCGCTGGCTGCGGTGAAAGACGTGGTCTAGCCGGAAGGCTGGGCAAAGAAAAAGGGGCCGGCATCTTGCCAGCCCCTTGGCGTTGCTCCCTGTGGCGTCAGGCGATAACCCAGGCCCAGGCCGCCTCTTCCTGGCCGGCGGGGAAGTCTTTGACCTCGCCGGACATGAAGTGCTTGCTCACGTCCATGGCCCAGCGCACCCACTTGGGCGCTCCCACCAGGGCCAGCTTGGCGAAGTCCTTGCGGTGCTTGAAGCCGAAGGCCGCGTCGTCCCAGGCCCCCTTGGCCTCCCAGCCCCGGAACTCCGGGCCCATGACCAGCATGAAACGGGCCTTGCCCTGCTTGGCGATCATCTCCCTGAGGCGGGGGATGAGCACCTGCTGATAGTCGGTGTCGGTGAGCTTGCCCCGAGCCTGGGCCGCCACGGCGGCCTCGGTGCTTTGCGGCATTAGTTCCAGCATCCGGCTTCCCTCCTGGTAATAGAGTCCTCGGCTCAAACCGGGGGCCTTCAAGCTGGGGAGATCGGGGTGCCGCCGCGCCGGCGCTTATTCACTTATCTTAATGTATCTCATCCGCCCCGGGCCGCTCAATAACGGGCCAGGCCCCTGGCCAGGGCCCGCCCCAGGCGGTCCAGCAGCTCCAGCGGCGTGTCCGCCCCCAACTCCAGGGGGCGGCCCAGCCAGAAAAAGCCGCTGGCCGTGGAGATGAGGGCCAGGGCCAGCTCCCGGGAGCGCTCCCGGGGCCAGCCCAGTTGCTCCGTGGCCGGGGCGATCATTTCCGCCACCATGTCCAGGTGCGCCCCCAGGCGCTGAACGGCGGCCCGGTGGGCCTCGCCGCCGCTCTCCAGGGCCAGGGCCTGGTTGAGCAGGGCGGCGGATTCGGGCCGAAGCTGGAAGTAGCGCAGATGCACCGCGGCCACGTCGGCCACCAGGGACTCGGCATCGGTGGGGTTCAGGCCCAAGGGGCGCACCCGCCGGGCCAAGTCGGTGAGCACCTGGTCCAAAAGCTCGGCCACGAAGGCGTCCTTGGAGGGCCAGTGGGTGAAGAAGGTGCCCTTGCCCACCCCGGCGGCGGCGGTGATGTCGGCCACCTTGGCCGCTGCCAGGCCCTGGGCTGCGATGAGCCTCAGGCCTTCTTCGCTCAGGCGGCGGGCCGCATGGCGGCGGCGCTGCTGGCGGGGGCTGGGGGCGGGCTCGCTCATGGCTGCCTCCTTTCCATGAGATGATTTTCTCTTGACCCGGCGGTCAATGTCAACCGGGCTCGCCTGGCTTAACACGGAGGAAGGGTTGAGTTACAATGACTCGCCGATTTTTCCTCAAACTCACCGGGAGACGCCAATGCCCTCGCAAACGCAGCAACTGGACAACCTGGATCAGGGCCAACTGGTCCGTTTCGTGTTGGAGACTTTTCACCGCAACCTGATCCACTACGGCCTATGGTTCCGCGAAGTGGAGCACCAAAACGGCATGGAGAGCGTGCTGGAGGCCGACCACGAGGTTTTCGAATCCTGCCTGGCCTTCCAGATGGGCCGCCTGGGCAAGATCCTGGGCTTCGAGGTGGACGATAAGGGCGTGCCGCTGAAGCTGAAGAACATGAGCCGCGATGAACTGATGGAACTGGCCCGGGCCTCGGCGGCCAACTGGCTGGTCACCGACGGGGTGTGGTTCCAGGCGGTGGAGCAGGCCCACGGCATGGAGGCGGCCAAGCGGGCCAACGACTTGTGCTGGAGCCGCCTGAGCCCCCACGAGGCCTATTACATCAAGAAGGTGCTGGGCCTGGGCGACCGTCCTGGCCTGGCCGGGCTCAAGGCGGCTCTGGGCCTGCGCAACTACGCCCTCTTGAACGTGCAATCCATCCACGACGTGGACGAGCACAGCTTCGTCTTCCAGATGAACGAGTGCCGGGTGCAGGTGG
>JAHJPG010000072.1 GCA_018819925.1 Pseudomonadota bacterium | reverse complement strand
GCCGAGCGCAGTCCTTGGAATCGCCGCAAAGCTTGTCCAAGGCGTGGGGCAGGGCGGGCAGCACCGCCTGCAGGTTTTCCAATGCGCCCCGGGGCGAGCCCGGCAGGTTGATGATGAGGGTGGCCCCGCGCACCCCGGCCAGGCCCCGAGAGAGCATGGCGTGAGCGGTGTGCTTGAGGCCCTCGGCCCGCATGGCCTCGGCCAGGCCGGGCACCGGGCGCTCTATCACCCGGGCCGTGGCCTCGGGGGTGTTGTCGCGTGGGCTCAGGCCGGTTCCCCCGCTGGTGAGCACCAGGGGCAGGCGCAGCTCGTCGGCGTAGCGCTTGAGCGCGGCCATTATCTGGTCGGGTTCGTCGGGCACCGTCTCGCTGAGAACGGTTTCGATGCCCCACGGGGCCAGGGCCTCGCGAAGAGCAGGGCCGGCGAGATCCTCCCGCCGGCCCTGCGCGGCCTTGTCGCTGATGGTCAGGATGGCGGCCTGGTGGCTAATTGCCTTCCTCCTTGGCTTTCTCGTAGGCCTCCACGATTTTTGCCTGCACGTCGCCAGGCACTTCCTCGTAGTGGTCCAGCACCATGGTGAAAGCTCCCCGGCCGCCGGTCATGGAGGTAAGCTCGGGCTGGTAGGTGAGCACCTCGGACATGGGCACGTGCGCGTTGATCACCTGGAGGCTGCCCTTGGAGTCCATGCCCAAGACCCGGCCCCGGCGCGAACTGATGTCGCCCATGACATCGCCCATGGCGTCTTCGGGCACGGTGACCGTTAGCAGCATGATAGGCTCCAGCAGGGTGGGCTTGCACTGGGCCGCGCCCTTCTTGAAGCCCAGGGAGCCGGCCACCTTGAAGGCCATTTCCGAGCTGTCCACCGCGTGGAAGGAGCCGTCCACCAGACGGACCTTCACGTCCACCATGGGGTAGCCGGCCAACACGCCGTTCACCATGGCTTCGCCGATGCCTTTTTCCACCGCCGGGATGTATTGGCGGGGAATGGAGCCGCCCACGATCTCGTCCACGAACACATAGCCCTCGCCGGGGTTGTCCGACGGGCTGATCTCCAGCCAGGTGTCGCCGAACTGGCCACGGCCGCCGGTCTGTTTCTTGTAGCGGCCCTGCACCCTGACCGACCCCTTGATGGTCTCGCGGTAGGGCACCTTGGGGGTGTTGAGGTTGACCTCCACCCCGAATTTGCGCCGCAGGCGGTCCAGGGTGGTTTCGATATGCACCGAGCCCATGCCCGACAGCAGGGCCTCGTTGGTCTGGGGATCGCGCTCCAGGCGTAGGGTGGGGTCCTCTTCCAGGAGCTTGTTGATGCCGGCGAAGACCTTTTCTTCGTCGCCCTTTTCCTTGGCCTCGATGGCGTAGGACATCACCGCCGGCAGGGGTTCGATGCCCTCGAACCGTATGGCGCCTCCCGGCGCGCACAAGGTGTCGCCCGTGCGGGTTTCCTTGAGTTTGGGTATGGCCACGATGTCCCCGGGAAGGGCCTTCTCCACCGACTTTTGGGTCTTGCCGGTCTGCAGGTAGAGCTGGCCGAAACGCTCTTTGGCGTCGCGGTTGGGGTTGAACATCTGCATGTCCGAGGTGAGAGTGCCCGAGAACACCCGCACCATGCTCAAGCGGCCGGCAAAGGGGTCGGCCACGGTCTTGAACACCAGGCCGGCGAAGGGAGCGGCGGCATCGGGCTGGCAGCTGGTTTCGCCGCCGTCCTTGGGGTTGATGCCGGCAATGGCGCCCCGGTCCAAGGGAGAGGGCAGCAGGCGGTTTATCAGATCCATGACCGGCTGCACGCCCATGTTCTTCAGCGCCGCGGTGGCGGCCACGGGAATGAACAGGCGCTCGCGCACGCCCTTGGCCAAGCCCTTGGCCAAATCGTCGGGCCCCAGATCCTCGCCCTCAAGATAGCGCTCCATGAGCGAGTCGTCGGCCTCGGCGATATCCTCGATGAGGGTTTCGCGGGCGGCGGCCACCTCGTCGGCGAAATCCTCGGGCACCGGCCCGGCGGTCATATTGCCAGAGCCGTTGACCTCGAAGGTGTAGGCCTTGTTGGCCAACAGGTCCACCACCCCCTGGAAGGACTCGGCGGCCCCCATGGGCAGTTGCAGTTTGACCGCCTTGATGCCCAGCATTTCGGGGATCATGTTGAACGCCGCGTCGAAATCCGCCCGTTCGCGGTCCATCTTGTTAATGACCACCAGGGCGGGCAGCCCGGCCTTGTCCACGAACTGCCAGACTTTTTCACCCTGAACCTTCACTCCGTCGATGGCGTCGGCCACCATGACCACGCCGTCCACGGCCCGCAGGGCGGCGGCGGCGTCGGAGAGGAAGTTGTCGTCGCCCGGGGCGTCCACAAAGTTTACGGTGAACTTGTTGAAGCCGTAATGACCAAAGGAGGCGCTGATGCTGCCCCCCCGCTTGGCTTCCTCGGGCTCCCAGTCCAGAGTGGCGGTGCCCTCGTCCACCTTGCCCAAGCGGTCGGTCACCTTGGCGTTGAAAAGCATGGCCTCTGCCAAGGAGGTCTTGCCTCCACCGCCGTGACCCACGATGGCGACGGTGCGGGTTGTTTTGATCTGGTCGCTGCTCATGTCGGCTCCTAAAAAGCTGCAAGATTTGAGTATGCCGATAAAAAAGAGAAGTTAACGGCCAAAATTAACCAAGCGCCGGGAGATAGTCAAGTCTTTAGCTTGGAGGTTTGCGCAACTATTTTGGCGACAGCCCGAAGCGGGACCGGGCCCGGAGCAAAAATTCTTTGCACTTGATTCCCCGTCCCGGAACGATATGATATGGTTTTCATATTGCAGCCCAACGGCTTAGGAGGCTTGAAGGCGCAAAAGGAGGCGAGCGGAAAGCAAGGTGGAAAACTGGCTTAGAGCCTTTGGAAGCTACCTTGACCAGGGCGCGGCGGCCGCGTCCAACACCCGCGTCGCCTACCTGAGGGACGTGGGTGAGTTCGCGGCCTTTTTGAGCGAGTCGCGCCCCGGGTGGGACTGGCCCTCGGTGGGCGAAAACCAGGTTCTGGCCTGGTTGGCCCAGGGTCTCAAGACCAAAAAGCGCTCCACCATGGCCCGCAAGCTCATGAGCCTCAGGAAGTTCTTTGATTTTTTGTTGCGCCAGGGGGCCGTGGCCGCAAATCCGGCCCGTCTGGTGCGCCCCCCCCGCCAGGGACGGCATCTGCCCGCCCGCCTGAGCGTGGACGAGGCCTTTCACCTGGTGCAAGGGCCGGCCCGGGAGCAGGGCAAGGCCCTGTCCCTGGCCCAACGGGCGGCGGGGCTCAGGGATCTGGCCATGCTGGAGCTTTTATACTCCAGCGGGCTCAGGGTGAGCGAACTCACCGGCCTGGACACCGGGCACCTGCGCCTGGACCTGGGCCTGGTCAGGGTGGTCAGCGGCAAGGGCGGCCGGGAGCGTTGGGTCCCGGTGGGCCGGCGGGCGGCCGAGGCCTTGGAAAATTACCTGGCCGCGCGGGGAGAGTTGGCGGGGCAGGGGGGCCCGGAGGAGGCGGCCCTGTTTTTGAACCAAAGGGGCGGGCGCATGACCCCGCGCAGCGTGCAGCGCTTGGTGGCCCGTTTCGCCGGTGAGTTGAGCGCCGGCCGCAGCCTCAGCCCCCACGCCCTGCGCCATGCCATGGCCACCCACCTCTTGGAGGGCGGGGCCGACCTCAGGTCGGTGCAGGAGATGCTGGGGCACAAGAGCCTGAGCACGACCCAAAAATACACTCACCTCACGGTGGACCACCTGCTCAAGGTCTACGACCAGGCCCATCCCCGGTCCCGCGAGGCAGGCGGCGAGGAGAATAAATAAATGACCCAACCCCAAATGCGCGGCACCACGGTATTGGCCATCATGTATGACGGTGGAGTGGTCATGGCCGCCGACGGGCAGGTGACCTTGGGCAACACGGTGATGAAGGCCACCGCCAACAAGCTAAGGCGGCTGTACCACAACCAGGTGCTGGCCGGGTTCGCCGGGGCCACCGCCGACGCCTTCACCCTGTTCGAGCGCCTGGAGGGCAAGCTGGAGGCCTATGCCGGCAACCTCACCCGGGCGGCGGTGGAGTTGGCCAAGGACTGGCGCACCGACAAGGTGCTGCGCCAGCTTGAGGCCCTGCTGTTGGCCGCGGACAAGGATAAGCTGCTTATCATCTCCGGCTCGGGCGACGTAATCGACCCCGAGGAGGGAATCGCCTCCATCGGCTCGGGCGGGCCCTTTGCCCTGGCCGCGGCCCGGGCCCTGGTGGGCAACACCCAGATGAGCCCCGAGGAGATCGCCCGCGAGGCCATGCGCATCGCGGCGGATATTTGCATTTACACCAACCACCAAGTGAAGGTGGAGAGCCTATAAATGGCAACCCTGACTCCCAGAGAGATCGTGTCCGAATTGGACAAGTACGTCATCGGCCAGCACGACGCCAAGCGCTGCGTGGCCATAGCCTTGCGCAACCGCTGGCGCAGGCGGCAGGTGCCCGAGCACCTGCGCGACGAGATAGCGCCCAAGAACATCATCATGATCGGCCCCACCGGGGTGGGCAAGACCGAGATCGCTAGACGCCTGGCCCGGTTGGCCGACGCGCCCTTTCTCAAGATCGAGGCCTCCAAGTTCACCGAGGTGGGCTACGTGGGCCGGGACGTGGAGTCCATGATCCGCGACCTCACCGAACTGGCCATAAACATGGTCAAGGCGGCGGAGCACGAGACGGTGCGCACCAAGGCCCGGGAACTGGCCGAGGGGCGGCTGCTGGACATCCTTTTGCCCCCCCGCCGGCCCGGCGACGACAAAGGCGATGACGAGGCGGGCCATCTGGAGGTGGTGCGGGCCGACGAGGAGATCAATCCCACCCGCAGCAAGCTGCGCCGCCTTCTTAACGACGGCAAGCTCAACGAGCGCTACGTGGACTTGGAGGTGAAGTCCCAGGGTAACATGCCCATGGTGGAAATTTTCTCCGCCGGAGGCATGGACGAGATGGGCATGAACCTCAAGGACATGCTGGGCGGCATGTTCCCCCAGCAGACCAAGCGCCGCAAGGTCAAGGTGCCGGAGGCCCTGGAGATTTTGACCAACGAGGAAGCCGGGCGGCTCATCGACATGGACCGGGTGGTCAGCGAGGCCCTGGCCAAGGTGGAGCAGGAGGGGATCATCTTCCTGGACGAGATAGACAAGATCGCCGGCCGGGAGGCGGGGCGCGGCCCGGACGTGAGCCGGGAAGGGGTGCAGCGCGACCTGTTGCCCCTGGTGGAGGGCTCCACGGTCACCACCAAGTACGGCATGGTCAAGACCGACCACATCCTGTTCATCGCCGCCGGCGCCTTCCACGTGGCCAAGCCCAGCGATCTGGTGCCAGAGCTGCAAGGCCGCTTCCCCATCCGGGTGGAGCTTGGCGCCCTGAGCGCCGAAGACTTCGTGCGTATCCTCACCGAGCCGGAGAACGCCCTGATCCGCCAGTACGAGGAACTGATGAAGACCGAGGGGTTGACCCTGAACTTCACCCCCGGGTCCATCCAGGAGCTGGCCAAGATCGCCAGCCAGGTGAACCAGGCCACCGAGAACATCGGGGCCAGACGCTTGCACACGGTGATGGAGCGCCTCTTGGAGGAGGTGTCCTTCGAGGCTCCGGACATGGAGGGGGTGGCGCTGACCATCGACGCGGACTACGTGCGTCAGCGCCTGGCCGACATAAGCATGGACCGGGACTTGAGCAGGTACATACTTTAGGAAGTAGGAACCATGGCTCCCATAGACCCCAAAATCACCGCCCAGACCCTCATCGAGGCTCTGCCCTATATCCGGCGTTTCGCCGGGCAGACGGTGGTGGTCAAGTACGGCGGCCACGCCATGGTGGACGAGGCCCTCAAGGAGAGCTTCGCCCTGAACGTGATCCTGCTCAGGGCAGTGGGCATATACCCGGTGGTGGTGCACGGCGGCGGGCCCCAGATAGGCCAGCTGCTAAAGCGCCTGGACATCGCCTGCGAGTTCATCGACGGCATGCGCGTCACCAGCCCCGAGGTCATGGACGTGGTGCAGATGGTGCTGGTGGGCCAGGTCAACGCCTCCATCGTGGGTCTGATCAACAAGCACGGCGGCCGGGCGGTGGGGCTAAACGGCCACGACGGCGGCCTGATAAAGGCCGCCAAGATGCAGATGGCCCGCAAGGGCCTGGCCGGCGACCAGCCTCCGGAGATCATCGACCTGGGCCTGGTGGGCGAGGTGGAGGCGGTGGACGCCCAGGTGCTGCACGCCCTGGAGCACGGCAACTTCATCCCGGTCATAGCCCCGGTGGGGGTGGGGCCCGAGGGCGAGTCGCTCAACATAAACGCGGACCTGGTGGCCGCGGCGGTGGCCGGCCGTCTCAGGGCGGCCAAGCTTATCATGATGACCGACACCCCGGGGGTGCTGGACGGTGCGGGCGATCTGATAAGCGCCCTGACCCCGGCCAAGGCGGGCCAACTCATGGATGAGGGGATCATCGCCGGCGGTATGATCCCCAAGGTGGGCTGCTGCCTGGAGGCCCTGGAATCCGGGGTGGAGCGAGCCCACATCATCGACGGCCGGGCGCCCGACGCCCTGCTGCTGGAGGTGTTCACCGACCAGGGTGTGGGCACGGTCTTCAGCGACCGCTGACGACTCGACGCCCTGGTGAGTTTTTTAGATAATTTCAAAGGCCTAAAACGATGAACCGGAAACGACGATAAAGCCGCGAAGCGACAGGGCTGTATTTTCCGAAAGAAACCGATCAATACAGGAGCGAGCCATGAACGCGGCTAGCCTTATCGATAAATACGTTATGAACACCTACGCCCGGGCGCCCATCACTTTTGTGCGGGGCCAGGGCTGCCAGCTTTGGGACGACCAGGGCAATCAGTACACCGACTTCTTGGCCGGCATCGCGGTGGTCAACCTGGGCCACGCCCACCCCGAGGTTGTCACCGCGGTATGCGAGCAGGCCGCCCGTTTGGTGCATGTGAGCAACCTTTACTACACCGAGCCCCAGGCCAGGGTGGCCCAGCTTTTGGTGGACAACTCCTTTGCCGCCAAGGTGTTCTTTTGCAACTCCGGGGCCGAGGCCAACGAGGGGGCCCTGAAGCTGGCCCGCCTGTGGGGCAAGGAGAAGAAGAACGGGGCCTTCACCATTATCACCATGGAGCGCTCATTCCACGGGCGCACCCTGGGCACCCTCTCGGCCACCGGCCAGGACAAGATACAAAAGGGCTTCGACCCCCTGGTGCCCCGCTTCAAGCACGTGCCTTACGGCGACCTGGAGGCGGTGAAGGCCGCCTGGGACGAAAACGTATGCGCCGTGCTGGTGGAGCCGGTGTTGGGCGAGGGCGGGGTGGTAGTGCCGCCGGACGGCTACCTGCCCGGTCTGCGCGAATTGTGCGACAGCCAGGAGGCCCTGCTCATCTTCGACGAGGTGCAGACCGGCCTGGGCCGCACCGGCAAGCTGTTCGCCCATGAGCACTTCGGCGCGGCGCCCCATGTGATGACCCTGGCCAAGGCCCTGGCCAACGGTCTGCCCGCCGGTGCGGTGCTGGCCGACGCCGAGGCGGCCAAGATGTTTGGCCCCGGCTCCCACGCCACCACCTTCGGGGCCGGGCCGGTGATTATGGCCGCCGCCGGGGTGGTGCTGGAGCACCTGATCAACCGCGGTTTGGTGGAGCATGCCCAGGCCGAGGGCTTTTATTTCAAGACCCGGCTGGAGGAGCTGGCCGCCAAGCACCCCGGGGTGATTACCCAGGTGCGCGGCTTGGGACTCCTCTTGGGCTTGGCCCTGAATCGGGAGGCCGGCCCCCTGGTGGCCCGCTTGAGAGATATGGGCTACATTGTGGGAGCCACTCAGGATACGGTGATTCGTTTCGCACCGCCCCTGGTGGTGAGCCACGATGAAATCGACGGACTGGTGGGGACCCTGGACCAGGTGCTGGGCCAGAACTTATAGGAGCCAAAACGCCGGGCCCTGGCCACGGCTAACCTTATTGATAGGCGAACTTAAGAATGCAGCTTAACACCAAACACTTGCTTACTATTCGGGATCTGAACGCCGAAGAGGTGAGGGGCCTGGTGCAGCGTGCCGCCGATCTAAAGGCCGCGCTCAAGGGGCAGGGGCACCAGCCCTCCCTGGCCGGCAAAAGCGTCGCCCTGATCTTTGACAAGCCCTCCACCCGCACCCGGGTTTCCTTTGAGGTCGGCGTCAGCCAACTGGGGGCCAAACCCCTGTTCATGACCTCCCGGGACAGCCAACTGGGCCGCGACGAGCCCTTGAAGGACACCGCCCGGGTGATGAGCCGCTATGTGGATGCCATGGTGGTGCGAACCTTCGGGCAAGAGGTGGTGGAAGAGTTGGCCCAATGGGGCGGCGTGCCGGTGATAAACGCCCTGACCGACCGCTACCACCCCTGCCAGGTTCTCAGCGACCTGTTGACCGTGCGCGAACACCTGGGCCGCCTGCAAGGGCTAACCTACGCCTGGCTGGGCGACGGCAACAACATGGCCCATTCCTGGCTGGAAGCCGCCGCCGCCCTGGGCCTGAACCTGCGGCTGGCCTGCCCGCCGGATTTCATGCCCGACAAAGGCATCGTGGACCATGCCCGGGAGCGGGGAGCGGAAATAACTATTACTCACGACCCACGCGAGGCAGTCGTTGGGGCCCAGGTGGTCAACACCGACGTGTGGGCCTCCATGGGCCAGGAAGATCAGGCCGGCGCCCGCCGCCAGGCCTTTGACGGCTATACCCTGGATGCGGGATTGTTGGCTCTGGCCGATCCCGCAGCCATTGTGCTACATTGTCTACCCGCCCACCGGGGCGAGGAAATCAGCGAAGAAGTCCTGGAAGGCCCCCAGTCGGTGGTTTGGGATCAGGCGGAAAACCGCCTGCACATGCAAAAAGCCATTCTGGAAGCCCTCCTGGCTCCGCAAGCGAGTTGAATGCCATGAATAAAGACATCAAAAAGGTGGTGTTGGCCTATTCCGGCGGCTTGGACACCTCCATCATCCTCAAGTGGCTCATCGAAACCTATGACTGCGAAGTGGTGGCCTACGTCGCCGACCTGGGTCAGGGCGAGGAGTTGGAAGAGGCCCGCAAAAAGGGCCTGGCCACCGGCGCCAGCCAAGTCATCGTGGACGACCTCAAGGAAGAGTTCGTGCGCGACTACGTGTTCCCCGCCTTCCGGGCCGGGGCCATCTATGAGACCCAGTACCTGTTGGGCACCAGCCTGGCCCGGCCGGTGATCGCCAAGGGCCAGGTGGCCGCCGCCCGCCAGACCGGGGCCGACTCGGTTAGCCATGGGGCCACGGGCAAGGGCAACGACCAGGTGCGCTTCGAGCTTTCCTATCAGGCCCTGGCCCCAGAGCTGGCCATCATCGCCCCCTGGCGCGAGTGGGACATGAACTCCCGCGAGGCCCTGGTGGCCTACGCCAAGAAGCACGGCATCCCCGTGCCGGTGACCAAGGCCAAGCCCTACAGCAGCGACCGCAACATTTTGCACATATCCTTTGAGGGCGGCATCCTGGAAGACCCCTGGGCGGCTCCCCCGGAAGACATGTTTGTACTAAGCGTTTCCCCCCAGGACGCCCCGGACAAGCCCGAGGAGTTGACCCTGGAGTTCGACAAGGGCGACGCGGTGGCCTTGGACGGCGAAAAGCTCTCCCCCGCCGCCTTGTTGGCCCGCCTCAACCAGTTGGGCGGCAAGCACGGCATAGGCAGGGTGGACATGGTGGAGAACCGCTACGTGGGCATGAAGAGCCGTGGCGTCTACGAGACCCCGGGCGGAACCATCCTGCGGGCGGGGCACTTGGTCCTGGAAACCCTGTGCCTGGACCGCGAGGTGCTGCGCGTCCGCGACAACCTGCTGCCCCATTACAGTGAACTGATCTATAATGGCTACTGGTTCAGCCCGGAGATGGAACTGTTGCAGGCTATGATGGACAAGGCCCAGGAGCCGGTGTGCGGCGAAGTGCGCTTGCAACTGTACAAGGGCAACATCACCGTGCTGGGCCGGCGCTCGCCCAACAGCCTCTACCGAACGGACATCGCCACCTTTGAGGCGGACACGGTGTACGACCAGTCCGACGCCACCGGGTTCATCAGGCTGAACGGGCTTCGCCTGCGCATCCGTCACGCCCTGGAACAGGCCAAGAAAGGCTAGCCGGCCGCCCCATGAACGATAGCAAGGGCAAAAGACTCTGGGGAGGCCGCTTCGGCCAGGGTCCCCATGAGCTCATGGAGCGCATCAACGCCTCCATTGGGGTGGACCGCCGCCTTTACTTGCAGGACATTCGGGGCTCCCAGGCCCATGCCGCCATGCTGGCCCGCCAAGGAGTGCTCGGCCAAAACGACGCCGAGAAGATCATCGCCGGCCTGGAACAGGTGAAGACGGAGATAGACGCCGGGCAGATGGAGTGGTCCGATTCCTTGGAAGACATCCACACCCACGTGGAGATGCGCCTCAAGGAAATCATCGGCGAGGCCGCCGGGCGGCTGCACACCGCCCGCTCGCGCAACGACCAGGTGGCCACGGACCTGCGGCTGTGGATTCTGGAGGCGGGGCGGGAGTTGGACAGCGCCCTGGTGGGCTTCCAGCGGGCCCTGGTGGGCCGGGCCGAGGACAGCCTCGGGGTGATAATGCCCGGCTACACCCACTTGCAGCGGGCTCAGCCGGTGCTGTTGTCCCACCACTTGCTGGCCTACGTGGAGATGGCCTGGCGCGACCGGGCCCGCCTGGCCGATTGCCTGGCCCGCACCGCGGTCCTTCCCTTGGGTGCGGCGGCCCTGGCCGGCACCAGCTTTTCACTGGACCCGGCCTCGGTGGCCGCCGAACTGGGCTTTAGCGCGGTGTTCAACAACTCCCTGGACGCGGTGAGCGACCGGGATTTCGCCGCCGAGTTCCTCTTCACTCTGGGGCTCGCCCAGGTACATCTTAGCCGACTGGCCGAGGAACTGGTGCTTTGGTCCTCGGCCGAGTTCGGCTTCATCACCCTTAGCGACGCCTTTGCCACCGGCAGCTCCATAATGCCCCAGAAGAAAAACCCCGACGCCGCCGAGCTGGTAAGAGGCAAGACCGGCCGGGTGCTGGGGGACTTGTTCGGCCTGCTCACCGTGCTCAAGGGCCTGCCCCTGGCCTATAACAAGGACCTACAGGAAGACAAGGAGCCGGTGTTCGACGCCTTTGACACCGTGCTGGACAGCCTGTTGGTCATGGCCCCCATGATAGAGACCATGCATGTGCATGCCCAGCGCATGGAAATGGCGGTGCGCCACGGCTTCCTCAACGCCACCGAGCTGGCCGACTACCTAGCCGCCAGGGGGGTGCCCTTTAGGGTGGCCCACGAGGTTTCGGGCCAGGCGGTGCGCTTGGCCGAGGAGCGCGTGTGCACCCTGGAAGACCTAACTGACGAGGATCACGCCCGTTTGTGCGAAGGGCTTGAGGTTGAGCTAGGCGACGGGTTAAAACAAGCCTTGGATCCGGCCCGGGCGGTGGACCGTAGGATATCCCCCGGCGGCACCTCACGGCAAAACGTGGAAGCAGCCCTCAAGGAGGCGAGGAAGCGGTTATGGCCAAAAGGCTCAGAGCAGTAGCGCTACTGTTGGTTATCTCGGCGGCGGTTTTGGCCGCTGCTTGCGGGGTCAAGTCCAATCCCACCCCTTCCTCGAGGCTTGTCCCGGCCACCCCCGCCAATGTGGTGCTCAAGCCCACGGGGCAAGGCATGCTGGTGAGCTTTGGCATTCCCGCCGCGCCCAGCCCCTCCCGGGCGGTGGAGCAGATAAAGATATATTACGGCTATCTGCCCCTCACCGGCGACCCCGCTTGCCCGCCGTGCCCGCCCCGGCTGCGCAAGTTTTACAGCTTTGAGCTGCAAAAGGGCAAAAGCAAGGTGGACCCCATGGAGGGCGGCCGCTTCAGCTACCTGGACACTGCGGCGCCCATGAACATGGAGGCGGTGTATCAGGTGGTGCTGGTTGACGCCTCGGGGCGGGTGAGCCAACCATCCTCCTTGGTGCGCAAACCGCGCCTTTTGCCTGCGGCCGCGCCTCTAAATGCAAAGGCCACCTCCGGCGACAACGAGGTGATCCTGGCTTGGGACGAAGTCAAGGTTTCGGCCCAGGGCCAAGTGTTGAAGGACGTGTCCGGCTACATAGTGGTGCGCAAGGGTCCCGAGGGTGCAAAGCAGCTCAACGAGCGACCCTTGACCATGGCCATGCTCAAGGACCAGACCGTGGTCAACGGCAAAAAATATTCCTATCAGGTCTTCGCGGTGCGGGCTTTCCGCGACCAGCACCTGCCCGGCCATGGCAGCGAATGGGTCCATGCCGAGCCCAAGGACGCCAAGCCCCCGGCAGCGCCCAGCGACCTGGCCGGCGCCAGCGCCAAGGATGGGATATACCTGCGCTACACCCCCAGCCCGGATCGCGACGTTTCCGGCTATCACGTTTACCGGAAGACCAAGGGCGGCCCCTGGGCCAAAATCAGCGAATCGCTGGTGGTGGAAAACGTCTTCGTGGACAAGGACGTGAAACCGGAGAAGATCTACTATTACCGGGTGCAGGCGGTGGACGAGGCGGGCAACATAAGCCAATTCAGCGAGGTGCTGGACATAGTGCACCTGCCCTAATCACCCCTCGGGGACTGGGGCTTGACAAAAGCGAAACTTTAAGCATATTTATCAATAGTGTCCGCCGGCACCCGGCGGACACGCCGTAGTCCCGGGTCTCGGGGCGCGGCCCTGATCTGAAAGCGGCGGGAAGAGCATGGCACCGACCCGGAACAAAGTGAAACCAAAAGCCGGGGGCCGGCGAAAATAGGCCCCGTGGTTCCGTTTGCCGGACAGAGGATGCACGCCGCACCGCAGTTAAGCCCGGGGCACCCCCGGACCTGAATCCATAAAAGACGGCGGCCCCCAAACCCAGGACACCAGCAGTTTGCGGTTGTTAAACCATGCATAATTTTAGCTATCAAAACGGCGAGTTATACGCTGAAGACGTGCCCCTGGCCACCATCGCCCAGCAGGTGGGCACCCCGTCTTACGTTTATTCCCAGGCCACCCTGGAGCGCCACTTCAAGGTCTTTGACCAGGCCTTCGAGGACCTGGATCACCTGGTGTGTTTCGCGGTGAAGGCCAACAGCAGCCAGGCGGTGATCGCCACCCTGGCCCATCTGGGGGCCGGGGCGGATATCGTGAGCGGGGGCGAGTTGGTCCGCGGCATGGCCGCCGGAGTGCCCGCCGATCGAATCGTGTACTCCGGCGTGGGCAAGAGCGAGGCCGAGATGCAAGCGGCCCTGGAGGCCGGCATCTTGATGTTCAACCTCGAGAGCGCCCAGGAGTTGGTGGCGCTCAATGAGGTGGCCGGGCGCATGGGTCTCAAGGCGCCGGTGAGCCTGAGGGTCAACCCGGACGTGGATGCCCAGACCCACCCCAAGATCACCACCGGCCTGTCCAAGAACAAGTTCGGCTTGGACGTGGACCTGGCCTTCAAGCAGTATCAGGAGGCGGCAAACCTGCCCAACCTGCAACTCAAGGGCGTGTCCTGCCACATCGGCAGCCAACTCACCAAGGTTGATCCCTTTGCCGACGCCCTGGAGCGCCTGGGGGTGTTGATCGGCCGCCTGCGGGGGGCGGGCATCGAGCTGGAGCTGTTGGACCTGGGCGGAGGCCTGGGCATCACCTACGACCAGGAAGAGCCGCCCAGCCCGGCCCAGTACGCCCAGGCCCTTAAGGAACAGGCGGCGCGCCTGGGCCTTAAGCTGGTTCTGGAGCCGGGGCGGGTCATCGTGGGCAACGCGGGCATCCTGCTTTGCCGGGTGCTGTTCACCAAGGACACTCCAACCAAGCACTTCGTCATCGTGGACGCGGGAATGAACGACCTGGTGCGGCCGGCCATGTACGACTCCTACCAGGCCATCTGGCCGGTCAAGCAAGATGGCGGCGGCTCCAAGGTTATCAGCGACGTGGTGGGCCCCATCTGCGAGACCGGCGACTTTTTGGCCCGGGACCGCGAGCTGCCCGACCTGGTGCGCGGCGAGCTGATAGCGGTGATGAGCGCCGGGGCCTACGGCTTTTCCATGGCCAGCACCTACAACTCCCGGCCCCGGGTGGCCGAGGTGATGGTGAGTGGCGGCCGTTGGTCGGTGGTGCGCCGCCGGGAAACCGTAGAGGAGCTCATGCGCGGCGAAAGGCTGCCCGAGTGGATGGAGTAGGGGCCCCGGCAAAGGGCCCCTTTAATTTGTTATGCTAGTAGGAACATCATGGATTCAGCACAAATAAAACGCCTGGAGTGTTTGGCCGGAATAGAGCTGGTGAAGATGACCGGCACGGGCAACGATTTTATCCTGGTGGACAACCGCAAGGCCGCCGTGCCCCAGGGGCTTATGCCGGACTTGGCCCTGGGCCTTTGCCAGCGGCGGCGCTCGGTGGGCGCAGACGGCATGATCTTTTTGGAGCCCAGCCGCCGGGTGGACCTGGTCCGGGGCACCGTGGACTGGCGCTGGCACTTCTTCAATGCCGACGGTTCGGCCGCGGAGATGTGCGGCAATGGCGGCCGTTGCGCGGCCCGTTTCGCCCACGATGCGGGCCTGGCCGGCCCGGAGATGGTTTTCGACACCACCGCCGGCCCCATCCGCGCCTGGATCAAGGATCATGGAGTTAAAATGGAGATGATCCATCCCTATGGCTCCTACCGGGGCGTGGAGCTTGAAGTGGCCGGTCAAAAATTGAGTTTGGACGGAGTGAACACCGGCGTGCCCCACGCGGTTATCCTGGTGGATGACATCGACGCGGCTCCGGTGGTGCCCGTGGGGCGCCAAGTGCGCCACCACCAACACTTCGCGCCGGCCGGCACCAATGTGAACTTTGCCTGCCTCGCCGATGGCGAGTTGGTGATGCGCACCTACGAAAGAGGAGTGGAGGACGAAACCCTGGCCTGTGGTACCGGCGCGGTGGCTTCCGCCTTGATGCTGGGCCCGGCCATGGGCCTGAAATCGCCGGTAACCGTGCGGGTCAAGAGCGGTGAGAGGTTGAAAGTTTACTTTGATAAGCAGGGCGAAGAGTTCGGTGCGGTGTTCCTGGAGGGGGCGGCCCATTACGTCTACTCCGGCAAGCTCCATGCCGAGGCCCTGGCTTGGTTATACACTCAGGAGGACACTCCATGTTAAAGGGAGCCCTGGTTGCCCTGGTCACCCCTTTCCGGGAAGACGGCCAGGTCGATGAAGAGAGCTTGCGCAAGCTCATAGAATGGCACATTGAAAACGGCACCGACGGCATAGTGCCCTGCGGCACCACCGGCGAGTCCCCCACCCTGAGCCACGAGGAGCATCGGCGGGTGGTGGAGATCACGGTGCAGCAGGTGAACAAGCGGGTGCCGGTGGTGGCCGGAGCGGGCAGCAACAGCACCGCCGAAGCCATAGAACTCACCAAGTTCGCCAAGAAGGTGGGGGCCGACGCGGCCTTGCTGGTGAGCCCCTATTACAACAAGCCCACCCAGGAGGGCATTTACCGGCACTACGCGGCGATCGCCAAGGAGGCCGCTTTTCCCCTGGTGCCCTACAACATCGCCGGGCGCACCGGGGTGAACATCGAGCCGGCCACGCTGGCCCGTTTGGCTGAGTTGCCCGAGGTGATCGCCTGCAAGGAGGCCAGCGGCAACATAAGCCAGATGGCCGAGATTTATTACCTGTGCGGCGACAAGATGGACCTGCTCTCGGGCGACGACAACATGTTGCTCCCCCTGCTGTCCATCGGCGGCAAGGGGGTGATCTCCGTGGTCAACAACATCATCCCCTCGGAGATGTCCACGCTCTGCCGGCGCTGGTTCGAAGGCGATGTGGCTGGCGCCCGGGAGATATTCTACAAGGTGCTGCCCTTGTGCAAGGCCATGTTCCTGGAGACCAACCCCATTCCGGTGAAGGTGGCCATGGGCCTGCTGGGGCGCATTCCCAGCGCCCATCTGCGGCTGCCCCTGTGCGAGATGGCTCCGGCCAACCTGGAGCGCCTGAACAAGGCCCTGGCCGACTACGGACTGATGTAGGGGAGGGCGAAATGGTAAAGATCGCCGTGGCCGGCGTGGCCGGCCGCATGGGCGCACGCATAGTGCACGCCATTTATCACCGCCAGGGAGCGGAGCTGGTGGGGGCCTTCGAGGCCCCCGGCAATCCGGCGGTGGGCAAGTCCCTGGCCGGGGTGGTGGGCCTGGCCGGGGTGGAGGGCGTGGTGGGAGACGATCCCGAGGAAGCCTTGGCCGAGGCCCAGGTGCTCATAGACTTCACTTCCCCGGCTTCCAGCGTCAAAAATTTGAAGCTTTGCGCCTCCCAGGGAAAGGCGGCGGTGATCGGCACCACCGGTCTCAACGAAAGCCAGAAAAAAACCCTGGCGGCCCAGGCCAAAAAGGTGCCCGTGGTATTTGCCCCCAACATGAGCGTGGGGGTCAACCTCATGTTCAAGATGGTTTCCCAGATGGCCGAGGTGCTGGGCCAGGATTACGCCCTGGAAGTCTTGGAGGCCCACCACGACCAGAAAAAAGACGCCCCCAGCGGCACGGCGGTGCGCCTCATCGAGGCGCTGTGCGCGGTGCGCGGCTGGGACCCGGAAGAGGTCTGCCGGCACGGCCGGGAGGGCATGACCGGCGCCCGCACCGCCAACGAACTGGGGGTCAGCGTGATCCGGGGCGGAGACATCGTGGGCGACCACACGGTGTACTTCATCGCCAACGGCGAGCGCCTGGAGTTTACCCACCGGGCCCACTCCCGGGACACCTTCGCCCAGGGGGCGGTGCGCGCCGCCTTGTGGGTGGTGGAGCAGGCTCCCGCCTTGTATGACATGCAGGATGTCCTGGGGCTGCGCGAGGCCGAAAAACATGTCCCGGAATAGGGACATGCTGGACTGCGGGCGGGGCATCGTCCGTTTCAGCCACCAGGGACGGGTGCGCTACGGCCTGGTCTCCGGCGGCAGGCTGCGCCTGTACGAGGGCTCGCCCTTTTCCGGCGGCCAGGTGGGCAAACAGACCGCTCCCTTGAACGAGGTGCGCCTGTTGGCTCCATGCCGGCCCTCCAAGGTGGTGGCGGTGGGGCTGAACTACAAGGCCCACGCCAAGGAGGTGAACAAGGCCCTGCCCGCCGAGCCCATGATCTTCATGAAGCCCTCCACCTCGGTGATCGGGCCTGGTGATAAAATCGTGCGCCCGGCCATCAGCCAGAGAGTGGACCACGAGAGCGAACTGGGGGTGGTCATGGGCCGCCAGTGCCGCCTGGTGGGCCCCGATGAGGCCAAGGACTACATCCTGGGCTACACCTGCCTCAACGACGTGACCGCCCGCGACCTCCAGGCCCGCGACGGCCAATACACCCGGGGCAAGGGCTTTGACACCTTCTGCCCCCTGGGGCCGGTCATCGCCTTGGACCTGGACCCCACCAGGGTGCAGGTCAAGGCCGTGGTCAACGGAGAAACCAGGCAGGACACCAACACCTCGGATATGATCTTCGACGTCTATCAGCTGGTGTCTTTCGTCAGCCAGGTGATGACCCTGAAACCCGGCGACGTGATCGCCACCGGAACCCCCTCGGGGATAGGGCCCCTCCAGGCCGGCGACGTGGTCGCCATTGAGGTTCAGGGAGTGGGCGTTTTAGAAAACCCCGTGGTTTAGCAAAAATACATCGGAGCCAGAAGAGCAAGGATCGATAATGGAGATTAACCGCGCCCAGCGCTTGCAACAACTGCCGCCCTATCTGTTCAAGGAGATAGACCGCCTGCGCGACGAAGTTCGTTCTCAGGGCATGGATATCATCGACCTGGGCGTGGGCGATCCGGATCAACCCACCCCGGCCCATATCATAAAGCGCCTGGCCGAGGCGGCGGCCGATCCCTCTACCCACAAGTACCCCGCTTATTCGGGCATGAACCGCTTCCGCGCAAGCGCCGCGGCCTGGTACAAGCGCCGCTTTGATGTGGATCTGGCGCCCGCGACCGAGGTCATCACCCTCATCGGCTCCAAGGAGGGCCTGGCCCATTTCCCCCTGGCCTTTGTCAACCCCGGCGACGTGGTGCTGGTGCCCAGCCCGGCCTACCCGGTGTATTACAGCTCCACCATCATGGCCGGCGGCGTGCCGGTCCAGATGCCGTTGACCAAGGACAACGGCTTCTTGCCCGACCTGGGGGCCATTGATTCGGCCACGGCCAAGGCGGCCAAGATCATGATGATCAACTACCCCAACAACCCCACCGCCGCCGTGGCCGAGGCCGGCTTTTACGAGCAGGTGGTGGAGTTCGCCCTGGCCAACGACATCATCGTGGTTTCCGACGCGGCCTACACCGAGATGGCCTACGACGGCTACCGGCCCCTTAGCTTCATGCAGATCCCGGGGGCGCGGGAGGTGGGCATCGAGTTCCACAGCCTGTCCAAGACCTACAACATGACCGGCTGGCGCCTGGGCTTCGCGGTGGGCAACCCCGAATTGGTGGGCGGCCTGGGGCAGGTGAAAAGCCAGATCGACTCCGGCGCATTCGACGCGGTGCAGATCGCGGGCATCGAAGCCCTGGAGGGCGACCAGTCCTGCCTGGACGATATGCGCCGGCTCTACACCAAGCGGCGCGACGTGATGGTGGACGGGCTCCAGAGCCTGGGCCTCGGGGTGGAAAAGCCCAAGGCCACCTTCTATGTATGGTGCGAGACCCCAAAAGGCATGAAAAGCGCCGAGTTCACCAAGCGCCTGCTTTCCGAGTGCGGCATCGTGACCACCCCGGGCAACGGCTTCGGCGCGGCCGGGGAGGGCTTTGTGCGCTTCGCCCTGACCGTTGACGAGGCGCGGTTGACCGAGGCGGTGGAGCGCATGGGCAAACTGGAGCTTTAAGCCCTTGAGCCCGGCGCGCGAGGTGTTCATCGGTCTGGGCTGCAACTTGGGCGACTGCCGGGCCAATCTGCTTTTTGCCCTGGAGGGCTTGGCCGCGTTGCCGGGTTACCGGCCGCTGGCCTTGAGTTCGCTTTATCTCACCGCGCCGGTGGGCAAAACCGACCAAGCCAGCTTTTACAACGCCGTGGCCCGTGGTAAATATGAGGGGGCGCCCCTGGAGCTGCTGGCCGGCTTGCTGGCCATTGAAAAGGCCAGGGGACGCGTACGCACCCAACGTTGGGGGCCGCGCACCCTGGACCTGGATATGCTCTTGTTCGGCCAAGAGATCATAGATCTTCCGGAGTTGCAGGCCCCCCATCCCCGCCTAGCCGAGCGGGTTTTTGTTTTGGCCCCGCTTGGGGAGATCGCCCCGGATTTGGTTTTGCCCCGTTGGGGGCTGACTGCGGGACAGTTGCTGGATCGCCTCGGGCCCGGAGAAAGGGCCCGCCAGGAAGTGAAGCGAATCGCATGGGAATAATTCGCCTGGTACAGATAGCCCTGGTCATTCTGCTGGTGTGGATGGGTATCAAGGCGGTAAAAAGATTCTTGGCCAAGGACGCCGATCCTCGGCGGGTGGGACGCAAGGCCGCGCCGGGCGAGGTGATGGACGTCATGGTCCAAGACCCCCAGTGCGGCACCTACCTGCCCAAACAGGAGGCCTTCAGCGCCTGGATCGACGGCCAGGAGCGTTTTTTTTGCAGCAAGGAGTGCCGGGACGCCTTCAAGGCCGGCCAAAACAAAAAGGCCGGCAAGGCCTAAGGACCAAATTCATCGGCGGCTCGGCCGCTGGTTTTTTTCTGGCGCGCTTATAGGAGAGCCAAATGAAGATTTTCATCGACACCGCTGACATCAGCGAAATCAAAGAGGCCATGAGCCTGGGCATTTTGGACGGGGTGACCACCAACCCCTCCCTGGTGGCCAAAACCGGCAAGCCCTTTGAGGCCTGCATCAAGGAAATCCTGGAAGTGGTGCCCGGAGACGTGAGCGTGGAGGTGGTGGGTATCGACCACGACTCCATGGTGGAAGAGGGCAAGAAATACGCCGCCTGGGGCGACAACGTGGTGGTCAAAGTGCCCATCATCCAGGAAGGCCTCAAGGCCATCAAGAGCCTTAGCCAAGAGGGCATCAAGGTCAACGTGACCCTGTGCTTCAGCCCCTTGCAGGCCTTGCTGGCCGCCAAGGCCGGCGCGGCCTACATCAGTCCCTTTGTGGGACGTTTGGACGACATCGGCAGCGACGGCATGGATCTGATCCAGCAAATAGTGGATATCTATGGCAACTACGCCTATGATACCGAAGTGCTGGTGGCCAGCATCCGCAACCCCATGCATGTGGTCAACGCCGCCCTCATGGGAGCCGACGTATGCACCATCCCCTTCAAGGTCATCGGTCAGCTGCTCAAGCACCCGCTGACCGACAAGGGCCTGGCCGCCTTCCTGGCCGACTGGGAAAAGGCCAACAAAGGTTAGGAATAGTACCGCGTGAGCCCCGTTAAACGAGAACAGGTATTCAACCTGCCCAACTTGATAACCCTGCTGCGGGTGGGCTCCATCCCCCTGCTCATGGGGATGTTATACCTGCCTGAAGCCGGGTGGCATTGGGCGGCGGCCATCCTGTTCTTTGTGGCCGGGCTCAGCGACCTGGCCGACGGCCTGCTGGCGCGGCGCATGAAAAAGGTCACTGTGCTGGGTCAGTTTCTGGACCCCCTGGCCGACAAACTGCTCATCGCCTCCATGCTGGTCATGCTGGTGATGCTGGGGCGGGCCGAGGCCTGGGCCGCGGTGGTGATAATCTGCCGCGAGGTGGCGGTGACCGGGCTCAGGGCCGTGGCCGCAGCCCAGGGGCTGGCCGTGCCCAGCGACCGCTGGGGCAAGGCCAAGACCGCCTTGCAGATGCTAGCGGTGCTTTTGCTCATCATGCCCGAGCCGGTGGCGGGCCTGGATCCCCGTTATTGGGGGGCGCTGGTTTTGTGGTGCGCCACCCTGGTTAGTTTTGTTTCCGGGCTCAGGTACTTTGTGCGCTTCAATCGGCTATATATGGGCCAAAGTGAAGGGACGCGCAAGATTTAGGATTGACATAACGGGCGGATACTGTAATATTCGTTTGCGCGACGCGGGAGTAACTCAGAGGTAGAGTGCAACCTTGCCAAGGTTGAAGTCGCGGGTTCAATTCCCGTCTCCCGCTCCATCGAGAGCAAGCGCCGGCCTCCTTCGGGGGGCTGGCTTTTTTTTGGGGGGAAGTCTTGATAATTGCCCGGGGCGCATCGACCGCCCCGAAACCGCTTGACACTCCCGCGAGAGGCCGATATTATTTGTGCCACTCGGGCTGGGGTTATAAGAGGCCGTAGTCACGGGAGATTTGAATATAAGGCGGCGTAGCCAAGTGGCTAAGGCAGCGGACTGCAAATCCGTTATTCACCGGTTCAAATCCGGTCGCCGCCTCCAAATTTTGAGGAGCCCGGCCTGTGATGGTCGGGCTCCTTTTTTGGGTGTTTCACAACTGGAGGCTGATGCATAAAACCAGTGTTTGACTTTTCGCCCCGATTATCTCCGGTTTTTGGCCATGAATGAAGGAGAAGCCCCCGGTATAAGCCTTTTCCCCGCCCCCCGATCAGGCCGTTTGGGCCTGTCCGGGGGCGTTTTCACCCTTCGGGCGCACTACTCCAGCATGAGCGCCGCCTTCTTGAGGTTGAAGGCCATGGCGTTTAGAAGGAATTCCATTTTGACCTTGGCGATGCCCAGATACCTGGTGCGCTGAAAGCCATAGTCCTTCTTCAGGGTGCCAAAGGCTCGCTCCACCTTGCCCCTGATCCCGCTGATCACCCGGTTCATGAGCTTCTCGGCCTCGGTCAGCTTCCTACCTCTTGTCGCCTTGTACATGATGCCGTCGGTGATGTGGTTTTCTTCGAGATCACAGCGATTATCCCGGCTGGCATATCCCTTGTCGGCCATGACCATGGAGCCTTTGGGTGTCTTGGACTCCTCCACCACCTCCATCAGCTCCTTGGTGTCGGCCCGGTTGGCCGCAGTGACGTGTCCGCCCAAGATAAAACCGTGTTCCGCATCGGTGGACATGTGCAGCTTGTAACCGTAGTAGAGTTTTTTGGCCTTGACGGTCCATTTGGCATCCAAGTCATTGGAATAGGTAGTGTTTACTTCATATTCCCCATCTTCACCCTCCATCTTCTCCACGGTTTGCGTCTTCCTGGGCCTGCGGCTGGACTCCACGATGCTGGCATCGACGATAACACCTTGTTTTACAATCAACTCGTGGGCTTCAAGCTGCCTGCCGAGCATATCGAACAGCTTTTGGTCCAGGCCGCGCTCCAGCAGATGATTGCGGAAGCGGCAGATAGTGGTGGAATCGGGAGTATCGTAGCTGAATGACATGCCGGTGAAGCGGCGGAAGGAGATGCGGTCGGCCAGGGCGTCGTCCATGCCCTGGTCGCTCAGGTTGTACCAACGTTGCAATAAAAGCACCTTGAACATGGCCAGGGCAGGATAGGCCGGATTGCCCGCGGCATCGCGGTTTCTCCGAAGCTTTTTCTTTAACAGCCTCTCTATGGGCCGCCAGTCTATGACTTGATCCACATCGTCGAGGAAGGTCTTGGCCTTTTTGCCGCCTTCGATGGCCAAATCCAAAAAACCGGGGGTTGGCTTGTCAAATCGATTGGACAACAGCACCTCCAAACAAAAGGCTTGGAGTATTATAGTAAATTATATCAACCTATTAAACCTTTTTTATGCCACTAGCTCCATGCATTGCTCTCAACTGATTTGGAGGTTTGCTGCGATGAAAAAGGCTGCTTCTATAGTCTGGCTTTTTGCCG
>JAHJPG010000071.1 GCA_018819925.1 Pseudomonadota bacterium | reverse complement strand
CTCCCCGGCGGCCTGACGCCAGGCGGCCAAAAGGGCCGGCGTGGGCAAACGCCGGGACAAGGCCCCTGGCAGGGCCGCGCCCAGCAAATCCTTTAGGCTCATGGGATCGCGCTGCATGGCCCCAGTATAGACCCAGCCCCCCCGCCTTGTCTTGCCACAGCCAAACGCTATACAATGGTGCAGGCTTAATGCCTGCCGCAATCCCTATCACCGGGGGCAATCATGACCGCCGCCACAGTAACTCGTCCTTCACCTTACCGTTGGCTGGTCTTCGCGGTCTTGGCCTGCGCCTATCTGCTGGTCTACTTCCACCGCACCTGCCCGGCGGTGGTGGCCGCCGACCTCATGCACGACCTGGGAGCCGGAGCCACCTCCCTGGGCCTGCTGGGGGCGGCCTATTTCTACCCCTATGCCCTGATGCAGCTCCCGGCGGGGCTCCTGAGCGACACCTGGGGGCCCCGCAAGACCATAACCTTGTTTTTCTCCCTGGCCGGAGTGGGGGCCATTTGGCTGGGCCTGGCCGGCTCCATCGGCCCGGCCATCGCCGCCCGAAGCCTGGTGGGCCTGGGGGTGGCCATGGTCTTCGTGCCCACCATAAAGGTGCTCACCCACTGGTTCACCCGAGGCGAGTTCGCCCGCATGATGGGCATCCTCATGGCCCTGGGCGGGGTGGGGGCCTACACCGCGGCCCAGCCCCTGGCCTGGTTGAGCATCGTGCTGGGCTGGCGGGGCAGCTTCATCATCATCGGCGTGGCCACCTTGGTGCTGGCCGGGATCATCTGGGTGGTGGTGCGCAACCGCCCCGAGGACAAGGGCCTGCCCGCCCTGCCCGACCCCTTGGCCGCCCCCCAGGGCGGCCCGGCCATGCCCCTGAGCCAAGGCATCAAACTGGTGCTGGGCAACCCCCGTTTCTGGGCGGTGGCCGGATGGTTCTTCATCACCCCGGGCATTTTCTTCGCCCTGGGCGGCCTGTGGGGCGGCCCCTACCTCATGCAGGTCTACGGCCTCAGCAAGACCCAGGCCGGAGGGGTGCTCAACATGCTGGCCGTGGGCATGATCGTGGGCGGCCCCCTGATCTCCTGGGTCTCGGACAAGGTCTTGGTGTCGCGCAAGCGCACTATGATCATCACCGGAGCGGGGCTGTTTGTGTTGCTGGGGGTGCTCTACCTGGTCCCGGCCTCCCTGAGCCGCCCCATGCTCTACTTGTGGTTCTTCTTGTTCAGCATCTGTTCCAGCGCCATAGTGGTCATCGGCTTCACCACCACCAAGGAGTTGTTCCCCGTGGCCATCGCCGGCACCTCCACCGGACTGATGAATTTGTTCCCCTTCCTGGGCGGAGCGGTGCTCCAGCCGGTCTCCGGTTGGCTGCTGCAAATCCAGGGGGGCCCCCAGGGTCCCTACAGCCCGGCCATGTATCAAAGCATCTTTTTGTTCTACCTGGCCCTGGCCCTGGTGGCCCTCATCTGCGCCTGTCTGGCCAAGGACACCCTGCCCGGACGCAAGGCGGCCCGGAGCGCGGCGTAATGGACCTTGAACAACGCCTGGAGTACGCCCGCCGAGTGGTGGGGGGCGACCCGGTGGCCACCCTCTTGGGCATCGCGGTGGAGGATGTGGCCGAGGGACGGGCCACGGTGAGCCTGTCGCCCCGGCCCCACCACCTCAACGCCCGGGAGCGGGTGCATGGCTCCACCCTCTACGCCCTGGCCGACCAGGCCATGGCCGTGGCCGCCAACACCCTGGAGCATCCCGCCTTCATCGTGGAGGCGCACATCAGCTTTTTGGCCAAGGCCGAGCCGGACCAGCGCCTGCTGGCCACGGCAAAGGCGCGCGGCGCGGGCCGCAAACTGAGCCTGTGGGAGGTGGACATAACCGACGCCACCGGCCGCCTGGTGGCGGTGGCCAACGGGCGGGGCTATCATGCCTCGGCGCCCCGCGTGAAGATGCCGGCCTGAGGCCATGCCCATCCGTGCGCGGAACGGCGAGGTGGGCGGGAGGCTGGAGGCCGCCTGAGCCGGCGCCCTTGTACCGCCGCCCACCTGTGTTAAATTTCCAACAGGCCGCTAGCTGTTGAACACACTTGCAGGCCGCCGCCCGCCCCGAAGCGGCGGCCGAGGTTTTGCCTAGTGAGAACCCGCGATTTGGCCCTCATCGTGGTGGCCTTCCTCGGAATAGCCGGGGGGGTGTTTACGCCCCAATGGGCCGTGGTTTTCAGTCCGGTCACCATCTACATGATGATGACCATCCTCTACCTGTCCTTCTTGCGCATCGACTTCGGGGCCCTGGCCCGGCTGCGGCGGGCGGACCTGGCCGAGCTGGCCTGGTGGGGCCTCATAAAGCTGGTTTTATTGCCCGTGGCCCTGTGGTTTGTTTTCCGTTGGCTGGCCCCGGGATGGGCCCTGCCGGTGCTCTTGTTGTCCGGGGTTTCCGCCGGAGTCACCGCACCCTTTTTCAGCCAGCTGCTGGGCGGCGACACCGCCCGCACCCTGCAACTCACGGTGCTCACCTCGGTGCTGGTGCCCCTGAGCCTGCCCGCCCTGGTGGAGCTTTTGGCCGGGGCCGAGATCAACATCCCCTTCGGGCACATGGTTCGCATGTTGGCCCAGGTGATCTTCATCCCCCTGGCCCTGGCCTGGCTCACCCGCCGCCTGGCTCCGGCCCTGGTGGATTTCCTGGGCCGGGTGCAGTTCCCCTTGATCCTGGCCCTGTTCTTTTGCATCAACCTGGGCGTGTTCGCGCCCTTTGCCCCCTTTTTCTTCTCCCAATCAGGGCAGGTGCTGGCCGCGGCGGGAATCGCCTGCGCCCTGGCCGCCCTGTATTTCGGAGTGGTGTGGCTCATGGGCCCGCTGTCCGGCTGGCGCTTGGACCTCATCTCCTGCGGCTGTGGCCTGATCTTTATCAACAACGTGCTGGTGGTGGTGTTCGCGGCCAATTTCTTCGGGCCGCGCAACCCCCTGCTGGCCGCCCTGTATCTGCTGCCCCTGTACGTGATGCTTCTGCCCCTGCGCCTGCTGGCTTCCCGGCAGAGCCGGACCGCCACCCCCGGAGATAAATCTTGAGCTGGTTTCTGGTCACCTTCCTGAGCGTCTACACCGCCCTACACTGGGTTTTCTACCGCACGGTGCGCTGCCTGCTGCCCGCCGGGCCTTGGGCCCGGGGGATGCTGGGCCTCTTCCTGCTGCTAATGATCCTGGCCCCGGTCATCACCGTGGCGGCCGGCCGCCTGGGCCAGCCGGGCCTGGCCCGGCTGGCGGGTACGGTGGGTTATTGGTGGATGGGCTACTTGACCGTCAGCCTGCTGTTGCTGCTGGCCCTGGCTCTTTTGCGCCTGGGGGCCCTGCCCTTTTCCCCCCGGGCCTGGGATTGGCGCCTGCCAGTGGGCCTGGCCCTGGGCTTGGCCATATTCATCAGCGCCTACGCGGGCTGGGCGGCCACGGACCTGCGCCTGAACCGGGTCGTCGTCCCCACCAACAAGCTGCCCCCCGGGGTGGAGCGCCTGAGCATCGCCCAGACCACGGACCTGCACCTGGGCCTGCCCGGCGGGGTGTCTCGCCTGCGAAAGGCCCTGAAGCTCATCGAGCAGGCCCACCCCGACCTGTGGGTGGACACCGGCGATTTGTGGGACCGGCCCTTGTTGGACGCCGACGAGTTGGTGGCCATGATGCGCCGGGTGAAACCACCCCTGGGCAAGTACATGATCGCGGGCAACCACGAATTTTACGTGGGCCTGGGCACCTCCTTCGAGTTGAGCCGGGCGGCCGGATTCATTGTGCTGGACAACCGGGGCCAGGCGGTGGGCCAGGCTCTGTATCTGGCCGGAGTGAACGACGCCCGCCGAATAAACCCGGACTGGGACGCGGCGGCCTTGGCCGGGCGCGATCCCCGGCGCATCAACATCTTTCTGCGCCACCGCCCGCTTTTCAACCCGCAACACGCCGACAAGGTGGACCTGCAGCTCTCTGGCCACACCCACGGCGGACAGATGTGGCCCGCCCACCTCATCACCAGCCGCATATTCCCCTACTTCGCCGGACCCTACCGGGCGGCCCAGGGGGTAATGCTCCACACCAGCCGAGGCACCGGCACCTGGGGCCCGCCTCTGAGGCTCTTCTCCCCGCCCGAGGTCACCCTCATCGAACTGGTGCGCGCCCCGGCCAACGCCTCACCCCGCTGAACCGCCGGCCGGCGGCGCAAAGATTTCTTGACAGGAGCCGGCCCTGCCTTTAACTTTACGTTAACGTCAACTGTAGGCATTGTGACCATGAGAAACGAGAGCGCATCCCCCCCGAAGTTGTGGACCATCGCAGAGCTGGCCCAGGACCTCGCAATCAGCACCCGCACCATACGCTTTTACGAGGAAAAGGGGCTGATTACCCCGGAACGCACCGCAGGCAACCGGCGCATTTATTCCAAGCGGGACCGGGCCCGGCTCAAGCTTATCCTCAGAGGCAAGCGCTTTGGCTACTCCCTGGAGGAAATCGGGGAGATGATCGGCATGGGTTCGGCGGACCTGGCCGAAGAGGAACAGATCGTCCGCACCTTGGCCTACGCTGACAAAAAGCTAAAGGACATCAGCCAGCGCATAGAGGAACTCAAAATGCTGGCCGAGGATATCGAAACCATGCGAGCCAAGCTTTTGGCCAAGTTGAGTCAACTGCACCCATAAGGTCACGCCATACAAGCTGCGCCAGGATGCGTCCTAGCGTCTGGAGGCCGAGATGTTTGATTTTTTGCTGAACGAACAGCAGCGCAAGCTGCGTGACGAGGTGCGCGAGTTGGTGGCCTGGGTGCCCCGGCAGCTCATCCTGGACATGGACCAGGACAAGGTCACCTTTCCCAAGGAGTTCTTGGCCGAGGCCGGGCGGCGCAATCTTCTGGGCTGCCGCTACCCCAAACAGTGGGGCGGCCGGGACCTGGACTGGGTGAGCACCTGCATGGTCATGGAAGAGGTGGGCGTGCTGGGTTACATCTTCGCCTGCGTCTTCGGGGTGGGGGCCGAGCTGGTGTGCGACGCCATCATCCAGCACGGCACGGACGATCTCAAGGAGCGCTACGTAAAACCGCTGTTGGCCGGCGAGATTTTCGCCGCCGAGTGCCTCACCGAGCCCCGGGGCGGATCGGACTTTTTCGGCACCACCAGCGTGGCCGAAGACAAGGGCGACCACTTCCTGCTCAGCGGCCAGAAGCGCTTCATCGTGGGGGCCGAGGGGGCCGACTTCTTCCTGGTCTACGCCCGCACCGACCCCGACCCCAAGGCCGACCCGCGCAAGGCCCTGACCTGTTTCGTGGTGGACCGGGGACCCGGAGTGGAGGTGGCCTACATATACGGCTTAATGGGCTGCCGGGGCGGCGGGGCCGGCCGCCTGGTGTTCACGGACGTGAAGGTGCCCAAACACAACGTGGTGGGCCAAGTGGGAGGGGCCTACGCGGTGTTCAACACCATGATGATCCCCGAGCGACTGGGAACCGCGGCCATGACCATCGGCGCGGCCCAACCGGCGGTGGAAGTGGCCACCGGCTACAGCACCCGGCGCAAGGCCTTTGGCCAGCCCATCAACCAGTTCCAGGGAGTGAGCTTCCAGGTGGCCCAGGCGGTCACCCTCATGGACGCGGCCCGGGCCATGGTCTACGTCACCGCCCGGGCGGTGGACGCCGGGGAAAGCCAAAACCACACCCGCCGGCTCATCAGCCAGACCAAAAAATTCGTCACCGAAAGTTGCCAACAGGCGGCCAATCACGCCATGCAGGTGATGGGGGGCATCGGGTATACTAACGTCTTCCCGGTGGAGCGCATCGTGCGCGATTTGCGTTTGGCGTCCATCTGGACCGGCACCAACGAGGTGATGAGCATGATCGTGGCCCACGAGTGGTACCGCGACTATCACCAAGCCAAGGCCTCGGCTCCCCGGGACTACGAGGCCGACGCCGAGGAGGCCGGGTCCGGAGAAAAGGTCTATGATTAGTGAGCTTGGCTGAAACCCTGGCCCTGGCCGTGGCCCTGGGCTGCGACGCCTTTGCGGTGGGCCTGGCCGTGGGGGGGCGCTTCGGCGCCCCCCGCCAAATATTTCGACTGTCCTTCCACTTCGGCCTGTTCCAGTTCCTCATGCCGCTCATCGGCTGGGGCCTGGGCGCGGGCCTGGCCACGGTGGCCGCCCGCTGGGCCCCCTGGATCGCCGCTGCGGTGTTGGTGTTCATCGGCGGCAAGATGGCCTGGGAGGCCTTGGCGCCCCCGGAGGAGCGCACCCACGGCCTGGACCCCACCAAGGGCTGGAGCCTCATGGCCCTTTCCCTGGCCACCAGCATCGACGCCATGGGGGTGGGCCTGTCCCTGGGCATGGTGGGGCACAACGTCTTGGGCGCGGCGGTGGTCATCGGCATCGTGGCCGCGGGCATGACTTTGGTGGCCATGAAGCTGGCCGGGCTTATGAGCGCCCGCCTGGGGCAGCGCATGGGCTTGGTTGGGGGCGTAATTCTGATTGGGATAGCAGTTAAGTTGGTGGCATTTTAGGGCGGCTGCGCCAGACGCGGTTATGCTGCGTTGCGGGCATCGCTCCAGCCTCGACGTAGCTTAAGCTACGCCTGCGGCTGTCGCTCGGCGGACGCCTTGCCCGCGACCGCCTGACTGTGCCGCCTTCTGCCTCGCACCCGGAAAAAGAAACTTCTCTTTCAGGTCAAGGCCAGAAGGAAATGGAAGATTACTTTTTCCCAACTCTGCTTTTTGGTTAGGAAAAAGAAAGCGTTGCTGGTTGCGCTCGGGCCTTGACGTGCTCTCGTAACTCACCCCGGCCTCGTAGCCTCGAGGTCTTCCAGAATAGCGGTCATGGCGAGGAGCGGCGGCCTCGGCGGGTGGCGGAATGTCCACCATCCTTCCGCCGCGACGTGTCCATCTTCCTTTTCCTTTGCCTCCCCCCTGGACTCGGAAGGAAGAAATCTCTCTTTCAGCCCAAGGCCCAGGGGAAGCGGAAGATTGCCACGCCCCGCCGGGAAAGCGTCCTCCTGGCGAGAGGCCTTATTCACCAGCGGGGCTCGCAATGACCGCTATTGCTGATTACTTTTTCCCAACCTCTTTTATTTCTTTGCTCCCGCAAAAAAAGGAGGAGCCCCGAAGGACTCCTCCCGTACATGCTAATTAGCAGGGTAGGCGCTTAGTCAAGCACCGGCCGAGGCAGCAGCCCCGCGCCCTCGATGATCTCCTTGGCCCGGTGCTCCCACTCGATGGCCATGACGTGCACTCCGGCCACGCCTTCCATCTGTTTGAACTCCTCGATCTGCTCGATGGCCATCTTGATGCCCTCGGCCCCCTGCTTTTTCTTGTCCACCCCTTGCAGGCGCTTGACGATGGCCTCGGGCACGTCCATGCCCGGCACGAACTTGGCCATGTACTTGGCCATACCCACGGACTTCATGGGGGTGACCCCGGCCAGGATGTAGCACTTCTCGTGCAGGCCCCGGTCCACCGCCTGTTTCATGAACAGGCGGAACTTGTCCATGTTGTAGATGCACTGGGTCTGCACGAAGTCGGCCCCGGCGGCTATCTTCTTGGCCAGGCGGGTCACCCGGAACTCGAAGGGATCGGCAAAAGGGTTGGAGGCCGCGCCGATGAAGAGCTTGGGCGAACCATCCAGGTCCTTGTCGTTCAGGAACTTTCCTTCGTCGCGCATCTTCTTGAAGGCGGCCAGAAGCTGAACCGAGTCAAGATCGTAGACGTTCTTGCTCTCCGGGTGGCTGCCGAAGCGCTGGTGGTCGCCGGAGAGGCACAGCACGTTCTTGATGCCCAGGGCGGTGGCTCCCAATATGTCGGCCATCAGCGCCAGACGGTTGCGGTCGCGGCAAACCATCTGGTAGTTGGGCTCCAGACCCTCGTCGATGAGAATCTTGCTCGCCGCCCAGGAAGCCATGCGCACCACCGCGGTCTGGTTGTCGGTGATGTTCACCGACTCCACGATGCCCTTCAGGAAGCTGGCCTTGTGGCGCACCTCCTCGACGTTGTTGCCCTGGGGGGGACCAAGCTCGCCGGTGACCGCGAAGTGGCCAGCGGAGAGCATTTTTTCCAGATTGCTGCCGGCTTTCATTGCTTCAGGTCCTCCCTAACCCGCTTGCGGGGGCCACCGTCGCGGGCGGTCAGCCAGTTCTTGTTGGGCCACACCTGCTCCAACTCCTCCAGCCTGCCCATGACCGCCATCTTCTTGACGATCTGGTCCCACACGCAGGGCACATCGGGGCTGATCTCGCAGTTGCCCGAATCCGAGCCGCCGCAGGGGCCGTTCATCAGGCTCTTGGAGCAGCGAGCGATGGGGCAAAGGCCACCGAAGTTATGCACCAGGCAGTTGCCGCAGCTCTGACAGCGCTCGGCCCAGACCCCGTGCTCCAGGGCCCCGCCGATGAAGGTGGTGTTGATGCCCGGAAACACGGCCACGTCGCCAAAACGCTCGGCCACGAACTGGGGGCCCACCCCGCAGGCGATGGAGACGATGGCGTCGTATTTGTTGGCTACCTCGGCCAGTTCCTCGATGTACTCGGGGTCGCACTGGCGCTCCAGAGTCATCTCGTCCACGGTGGGGGGCAGGCCGTCCTTTTTGCGGGCGATGCGCAGGGCGCTGGCCAGGATGCCAACTTCTTTCTCTCCGCCCACGTTGCACACGGTCACGCATCCCCGGCAGCCCAACACCAGGACCTTGTCCCGTCCTTCGATCATGGACAGGATTTCCTCCAAGGGCTTGCTGTCACCTACGATCATTGTGACTATCCTTCCTCGTCAACAGATAGCTCGATCCGCCTCGGCCAGCCTAGGCCGCCTGGGCCTTACCCACCGGGCTGGGACCCAGCTCCTTTATGCGCTCGGTAAACTCCCGGGCCACCTCGGCGAAGCGGGGGCCCTGGGCGGAACTCATGTTGTACATCTCGATGCGCTCGGGTTCTATACCCAGCGATCCCAAGACCTTTTTGACATATTCCACCTTGCGGCGCGCCTTGAGATTGCCGGTGAGGAAGTGGCAGTCGCCTTCCATGCAGCCGGCCACGTATACGCCGTCCACTCCGTCTTCAAAGGAACGCAACAGGTGCAAAATGTCCACCCGCCCCGAACAGGGCAGTTGAATTACACGCACGTTGGTGGGGTATTGCAGTCTCATCGAACCTGCCAGGTCCGCAGCTGAATACGCTCAGTACTGGCAGCAGAAGGCTACGATTTTCGGTTCAAACTCAGCGCTCAAGTTCATCCTCCTGGTCCCGGGCCGCCGGTGCGCACCGGAATACGGCAGGTGATGGCTCCGGCCTCCCTGGGCCGGGGCCGGCAATTCGGCTCAGTTCATCGCCGCCCGTTCCTTGGCCAGGATCTGGGCGTCGGTGAAGTGTTGCAGGGTAATGGCCTTGCCCGGGCATTCCGCGGCGCAGGCTCCGCAGCCGTAGCACTGGGCCACTTCTATGTGGGCCGCGCCGTCCACGATCTTGGGCACCCCGTAGGGGCAGGTGCGCACGCAGGTGAGGCACACCGAGCACTTCTTGGGGTCCACCGTGGCCACCACGCCGCCCACCCGGATTACGGTCTTGGCCAGCACGGTCATGGCCCGGCCAGCGGCGGCGTTGGCCTGGGCGATGGCCTCGTCGATGGGCTTGGGGTAGTGGGCCAGGCCGGCCTGGTAAATGCCCTCGGTGGCGAAGTCCACCGGCCTGAGCTTGGCGTGGGCCTCCAGGAAGAAGCCCTCGGCGTTGAGCGGGGTCTTCATGGCCTCGGCCAGGTGGTGCACGTCGTTGGGCAAGATGGCCGCGGCCAGCACCAGCCGGTCCACGTCGAAGCTGATGGGACGGCCCAGCACGTGGTCGGTGGCGGTGACGCTGATCTTGCCGCCGGCTTCGGACACCTGGGGCTTGTCCTCCAGCTTGTAGCGGAAGAAGAGCACCCCGGCCTCGCGGGCCTTTTTGTACAGATCCTCGCGCACACCGTAGGTGCGGATGTCGCGGTAGAGGATGTAGACGTTGGCCTCGGGGTTGGCCTCCTTGACCTTGATGGCGCTCTCCACCGAATGGGTGCAGCACAAACGGCTGCAATAGGGCCGCTCGGGCTCCCGGGAACCCACGCACTGGATGAAGGCCACCGAGTCCCAGTCCTTGGGTGCCTCGGGGTTGCCCCCCAGCTCCATGTCCAGCTCCAGGGAGGTGAGCACCCCGTCGCTCTGGCCGTATAGGTACTCGCTGGGCTTCAGCTCATGGCCGCCGGTGGCCAGCACGATGACCCCGTGCTGCACCACCATCTCTTCCCCGCCCGCCGGAGTGATGCCGCTTACGTAGTTGCCCACGAAGCCCTTGAAGGCGGTGAGCTGGCTGTCAAGGTACACCGTGATGTTGGGATTGCCGTTGACCTGGGCCACCAGATCCTCAAGGTAGGGGGCTACCGCCTCGCCCTTCCAGGAGTTGAGCAGATAGCGGGCGTTGCCGCCCAGCTCGCCGCTCTTTTCCACCAGATGCACCGGATAACCGGCGCTGGCCAGGTTGAGCGCCGCGCTGATGCCGGCCACGCCGCCGCCCACCACGATGGCGCTCTTTTCCAGAGACAACTCCACCTGGTGCAGGGGCTCGACCAGGGTGGCCTTGGCCACCGCCATGCGCACCAAGTCCTTGGCCTTGGCCGTGGCCTTTTCCGGCTCGCCCTGGTGCACCCAGGAGTCCTGGTCGCGGATGTTGGCCATCTCGAACAGATACTTGTTCAAGCCGGCCTCGCGGATGGTTTCCTGGAACATGGGCTCGTGGGTGCGGGGGCTGCAAGAGGCCACCACCACACGGTTGAGATTGTTCTCCAGGATTTTGTCCTTGATCTTGTTCTGGGTGTCCTGGGAGCAGGTGAACAGGTTGTCGTCCACGAACTCCACGTAGGGCAAGGTGGCGGCGTATTCGCGCACCGCCGGAACGTCCACGATGCCCCCGATGTTGATGCCGCAGTTGCACACGAACACCCCCACCCGGGGCTGCTCCTCACTAACGTCCTTTTCCAGCGGATAGCTGACTTCCTTGGTCAGGGTGCCCCGGGACTCGGCCAAGTCCAGGCTGGCCACGCAGGCGGCGGCGCTGGCCTCCATCACCGCCTGGGGGATGTCCTTGGGCCCGGCAAAGGCGCCGCAGGCGAAGATGCCTTCCCGGCTGGTGCCCACGGGCTTGAAGGAGCTGGTCTCGCTGAAATTATAGCCGGTGAGGTCGATGTCCATGCGCTTGGCGGTCTCGATGGCCTCGGGGCCGGTTTGCAAGCCCACCGACAAGACCACCATGTCGAATTCTTCTTCCTTGGCCTCGCCGTTTTCGGTGACGTACTCGATGCGCAGGCGGTCATCCTCGGCCGGGTCCACCGAGTGCACCCGGGAGCGCACGAAACGCACTCCCTTTTCCTCTTCGGCCCGATTGTAATACTTTTCGAAGTCCTTGCCGTAGGTGCGCATGTCCATGAAGAAGATGGTGGTGTCCAGATCCCCGTGGGAATGCTCCTTGGCGATCACCGCCTCCTTGATGGCGTACATGCAGCACACCGCAGAACAGTAGCCGTTGTCGCAGTGGTTTATGTCCCGGCTGCCCACGCACTGGAGCCAGGCGATCTTTTTGGGCTCGACCCCGTCGCTGGGGCGCTGGAGGTGGCCCTGATAGGGGCCCGAGGCGCTAAGAACCCGCTCGAACTCCATGGCCGAGAGCACGTTGGGGTGCTTGGCATAGGAGTAGGTGTCGAAGATGGCCGGATCGAAGGGCTCGAAGCCCGGGGCCAGGATCACGCTGCCCACGTTGATGGTCAGCTCCTGGGGTTTCTGGTCGTGGGCCGGGGCGTGAGCCTTGCAGGTTTCCACGCACTGGAAGCACTCGCAGCACACCGCGCAGTTGAGGCAGCGCTCGCCCTCCTGTTGGCCCTGTTCGGCGGTGATGCCCAGCTCGAACTGATCAAAGTCGCACCTGCGGCTGTCGGCCTCGCGGATCTCCATCCGCGCACGGGGCGCCACGGGAAGATCCAGGGGGATGGGATTGAAGCACTGCTCGTCCTCGGGCTTGAGCTGGGGCTTCTCGCGGCCCTCGGCCATATCCTGGCCGTCGAACTTGCGCAGCATGCTGATGGCCGCGTCGCGTCCGGCGGCCACCGCGCCGATGGCGATCCAGGGGCCGGTGACCGCGTCGCCACCGGCGAACACCTTGTCCAGGTTGGTGGCCATGGTCACCGGGTCGGTGGCGATGGTACCCCGGGGGGTCAAACCCAGGCCAGAGTCCGCGCCCAGGAAAGACAGGTCGGTGCGCTGGCCGATGGCGGTGATGAAAAGATCGGCTTCCAGCTCGATGGTGTCGGACTCGTCGAATTGAGGGGAGAAGCGGTGGTCGTCGTCAAAGACCCGGGTGCACTTCTTGAGCACCAGGCTGGTGGCCTTGTCGCCCTCGGTCTTTATGGCCAACACGCCCCGGCGGTGGAACATGGTGATGCCCTCTTCCAGGGCCTCCTCCACTTCCCAGGGGCTGGCCGGGCATTCTTCCTCGGACTCCAGCATGACCATGGTCACGTTGGCCGCGCCACCCCGCAGGGCGGTTCGGGCCGCGTCGATGGCCACGTTGCCGCCGCCCACCACCAGCACGTTGTCGCCGGA
The DNA here is from genome assembly GCA_018819925.1 of Pseudomonadota bacterium. Taxonomy (GTDB): domain Bacteria; phylum Desulfobacterota; class Desulfarculia; order Desulfarculales; family Desulfarculaceae; genus Desulfoferula. The sequence goes on along the minus strand of JAHJPG010000071.1, from coordinate 2,864 downwards.
GGGCACGGGCCGGTCCAGGCTGAGGTCTTGCAGATAGCCCAGGGCGGGCACCACGTTGGCGCTGTCCTCGCCGGGGACGTTCAGCTTGAAGCTGGCCGGAGCGCCCACGCCCAAAAACACCGCGTCAAAATCTTTTTGCAGGCCGGCGAAGGTGATGTCCTTGCCGATGGGGGTGTTCAGCTTGATCTCCACTCCCATCTTGGTGATCTGCTCCACCTCCTTGGCCAGCGCCTCCCGGGGCAGACGGTAAGCCGGCACTCCGGTGGCCAGGGCACCGCCCGCCACGGGAAGGGCCTCGTAGATCACCGACTTCACCCCGGAGCGGGCCAGGTGGTAGGCGCAGGAGAGACCGGCCGGGCCGGCTCCCACGATGGCCACTCTCTCGGGGCGGGGCTCGGCCTCGGGCTGGGGCACGTTTTCCACACCCACCTCGTCGGCCACCAGGCGCTTGATGTCGCGGATGGCCACGGCCTCGTCCACGGTGAGGCGGCGGCAGGCGTCCTCGCAGGGATGGGGGCAGATGCGCCCGATGGCGCCCGGCAGGGGCAGGTCCTTCATGATGATGGCCAGGCTCTCGGCGAACTTGCCCACCTTGGCCATCTGCACGTAGCCCTGCACGTTCAGGTTGGCCGGACAGGTCACCGAGCAGGGGGCCTGGTCCAGCTTGGTTATGCCGTAGGCGTTGGGGAAGGCCTGGGCGTAGCGCTTGAAGGTGGCCTTGCGCTCACTAAGGCCCTGGTCGAACTCGTTGGGCAGCGCAACGGGGCAGGACTCGATGCAGTCGCCGCAGGCGGTGCAGGCTTCCATGTCCACGAAGCGGGGCTCTTGATGCACCTGCACCTGAAAGTCGCCCGGTTGGCCGGAGATGGAAGCCACCTCGGCTTGGGTCAGTATCTCGATGTTGAGGTGACGGCCACACTCCACCAATTTGGGGGAGATGATGCACATGGCGCAGTCGTTGGTGGGGAAAGTTTTGTCCAATTGGGCCATGCGTCCGCCAATGGCCGTGGTTTTCTCCACCAGGTAAACGTAGTACCCCGCGTTGGCCAGATCCAACGAGGCCTGTACACCGGCGATGCCGGCGCCGACTACCATCACCGCTCCGACTTTCTTGCTTTGTGCCATTCGACTTCGTCCTTGCAAGCGGTTCTCCGCCGGACCAGCCGTCCAGCGGTTCAGAGGCGACTCACCCCAAACAGGCGAATCGCCACTTTGTGAAAAAGATCATAAATTACCTAGGAATAGTAACATTAATCAACGATCGGCACTATAGACAAAAAGCCAAAACTTGGCAAGGCCTGATTGTCCCTGCCGATTCGCCTAGTTATCACATCGGAATTAATGGCCAATCGCATCCACCCCATTGAAAGCCATGTTAGCCCATCGGAGAAGTGAAACCAAGGCCAAGTTCGGCCCGCGACACAGGTGACGGCGCAAAAAAAGCCCGGGCCTTTCGGCCCGGGCTTGGGATCTGCTAGATGGGTTCGTGTCCTAGAACACGCCCTTCACCTTGCCGGTTTCCACGTCCACATCCACCCGGCGGTAGGCGGGGTTGGAGCCGGAGCCGGGCATCAAGCTGATGTTGCCGGCCACGGGCACCACGAATCCGGCGCCGCCGTAGGTGAGGATGTCGCGCACGAACAGGCGCCATCCCTTGGGCACGCCCTTGATTGCCGGGTTGTCCGACAGCGACAGGTGGGTCTTGACCATGCAGGTGCCCAGCTTGGACAACTCGGGATCGGCCTCGATCTTCTTGGCCTTGCTCAGTGCGACGTCGGAGTAGTCCGCGCCGTCGGCCCCGTAGACCTCCTTGGCGATCATGTCGATGCGCTCGCGCAGGGGGGTGCTCAACTCGTAGAGCAGCTTGAACTCATTGGGCTCGTTGCAAGCGTCGATGACCGCGTCGGCGAACTCCAGGGCGCCCTCGCCGCCGTGCTCCCAATGGCGCGACAGGGCCACGCGGGCGCCGGCCGCCTCGCCCAGCTCACGCACCTTGGCGATCTCGGCGTCGGTGTCGGTGTAGAAGGCGTTGATGCACACCACCGGGTTGATGCCGGCCTTGCGCACGGTGTTGATGTGGTGCACCAAGTTCTCGCAGCCCTTCTCGACCCAACCCACGTTCTCGCCCTTGTACTCTTCGGGCATGGCCTTGCCGGGCACCGGGATGGGCGCGCCGCCGTGGCACTTCAGGGCCCGGATGGTGGCCACGACCACCGCGCAGTTGGGCTTCAGGCCGCTGTAGCGGCACTTCAGGTTCCAGAACTTCTCAAAGCCGATGTCCGCGCCGAAGCCGGACTCGGTCACGTGGTAGTCGCCCAGCTTCAGGGCCACGCGGTCGGCGATGATGGAGCTCTGGCCGATGGCGATGTTGGCGAAGGGACCGGCGTGCACGAACACCGGCTGGCCTTCCAGGCTCTGCAGCAGGTTGGGGTTCAGGGCCTCGACCATCCAGGCGGTCATGGCGCCGTCCACCTGCAGGTCCTTGGTGGTGATGGCTTTACCCTGTTTGTTGTAGGCCACCACGATCTTGCCCATGCGATCGCGCATGTCGGCCAGGTCCTTGGCCACGGCCAGGATGGCCATAACCTCGGAGCTCACCGCGATGCCGAACTTGGACTGCATCATGAAGCCGTCGGTGCGGCCGCCCAGGCCCATGATGATGTTGCGCAGGCCCTGGCAGCAGAAGTCGATGATCCAACCCATTTCCACGTTGGTGGGGTCGATGTCCAGGCGCTCCATGTTGCTCAAGCGCATGAGCTGCTCGTCGGTGTAGTTGCGCTCGTGTTGCATCCGGGCGGTCATGGCGACCATGGCCAGGTTGTGGGCATTCATGATGGCGTTGATGTCGCCGGTCAGGCCCAGGG
>JAHJPG010000070.1 GCA_018819925.1 Pseudomonadota bacterium | reverse complement strand
TCCCTCAAGCAGAACCTGCCAGCCCACTTGTGGATTGCCGGCCGGGACATGACCCTGACCGTGATCAACCCGGCGGCGGCCCCCCTGCTCGAGGCCCTGGCCGGCCGTCCGGTGGAGGATATCCTGGGCCAACTCAAGGTGGAGCAGGTGCTCCGGGACCAGGAGGGCCATTGCGCCCGCCTGGCCGCCTCGGCCCTGGAGCAGGGCGAGCAGTTCGAGGTCCAGGTCAGCTTCCAGCCTAACGGGGAGCTGGTGCATCTGCAGCAGATCATCGCCCCCCTGCTGGACCTGGAGGGCAACATAAAAGGGGTGATGGGGGTGGGCCTGGACATCACTCAGCGCCTGGAGATGGAGCGGGCCTTGGCCCAGAGCGAGGAGCAGTTCCGCCGGGCCATCATGAGCGCTCCCCAGCCCATCATGCTCCACGCCGAGGACGGCCAGGTGATCCAGGTCAACCATGTCTGGACCCGCCTCACCGGCTATTCCCCGGAGCAGCTTTCTACCGTGGACCAGTGGCTGGCGCTGGCCTACCCCGGCCAGGAGGCGGCCGTCAAGCAGGAAATCCAGGGCCTCTACGATCTGGAAGAGGCGGCGTCCCAAGGCGAGTATCCGGTGCGCACCGCCGGCGGCGGTCAGCGCGTCTGGGACTTTTCCTCCGCCCCCCTGGGCCGCCTGCCCGACGGCCGCCGCCTGGTTTTGTCCATGGCCGTGGATCTCACCGAGCGCAAAAAGGCCGAGGATGAGACCCGGGCCTCCGAGCAGCGCTTCCGCTCCCTGGTGGACAACGTGCCCGGGATGGTCTACCGCTGCCTGGTGGATGAGGACTGGACCATGATCTACCTCAGCGATGAGGTGGAGGAGATCACCGGCTACCCGGCCAGCGACTTCATGGGCAACCGGGTGCGCGGCTTCGCCTCCATAATCCACCCCGACGACCGCCAGATGGTGGCGCGGCAGGTGGACCAGGCCCTGGAGGAGGACCGGCCCTTCACCCTGGAGTACCGCCTGCTGCGCGCCGACGGCGGCGTGGCCTGGGTCTTCGAGAGGGGCTCCCGGGCCCAAAACAACGGCCAGGAGGGCCGCTGGCTGGACGGGGTGATCCTGGACATCACCACGGCCAAACAGGCCGAGCAGGCCCGGGCGCGCAGCGAAACCCTGTACACCGCCTTGTTCCAAGGGGCGGGGGACGCCATCCTGCTCCTGGAGGCCGAGGGCGAGGCGGCTGGGACCATCGCGACCGCCAACCGGGCCGCGGCGGACATGCACGGCTACTCGCTTTCCGAGCTGGTGGGCATGAGAATCGGCCAACTGGACTCCCCCGAGGAGGCGGTCCACGTGCCCCGGCGCATCAAGAGCCTCATGAACGGCGAACGGCTGAAGGAGGAAATTCAGCACCAGCGCAAGGACGGCAGCGTGTTCCCGGTGGAGATCACCGCCGGCTTGGTGGAGTTGGACGGCAGGAAATACATCCTGGCCGTGGATCGCGATATCAGCGACCGGCGTAAGGCGGAAGGTGCCCTGCGGGCCAGCGAAGACCGCTTCCGGGAGCTGTTCAACAACATGGGCAGCGGGGTGGCGGTCTACACCCCCAGCCCGGACGGGCAAAAGTTTTTCTTCAAGGAGATCAACCCCGCCGGCCTGCGCATCGGGAACAAGCGGCGCGAGGAGGTCGTCGGCCGCGACGTGGAAGAAGCCTACCCCGGGGTGGCCGATCTGGGCCTGCTGGAGGTTTTAAAACGGGTCTGGCGCACCGGGGCGCCCGAGCATCTCCCCGTGCGGCTATATCATGATGAGCGCGTTACCCACTGGGTGGAAAATTACATTTGCCGCCTGCCCTCGGGCGAGGTGGTGGCCATTTATGAGGACGTGACCGAGAGCAAGAAGGCCGAAGAGGAGCGAACCAAGCTGGAGGCCCAGCTGCTCCAGAGCCAAAAGCTGGAGGCCATCGGCACCCTGGCCGGGGGCATCGCCCACGACTTCAACAACATCCTCATGGCCATAATGGGCTTTGCCGAGTTGGCCCGGGAAGACCTGCCCCCGGGCAGCCCGGCGGCGGCGAGCGTGGATCAGGTGCTCATGGCCAGCGAACGGGCCAAAAAGCTGGTGCGGCAGATCCTTTCCTTCAGCCGCCGGGAAGAGCCCAACAAGATTCCCCTGGAGGTCGCCTCCCTGGCGCAAGAGGTGTTCACCCTGCTAAGGGCCTCCATACCCACCACGGTGGAGATGCGCCTGGAGGAGCCCCTGGCCCGCGACCAGGTGCTGGCCGACCCGGTGCAGATTCAGCAGGTGCTCATGAACCTGTGCGCCAACGCGGCCCAGGCCCTGGAGCGAAAGGGCGGAGTGCTCGGCGTGGGGCTTAAACGGGTGGAGTTGGACACGGAAACGGCCCACGCCTACGCCCTGCTGGAGCCGGGGTCCTATCTGTGCATATCGGTGAGCGACACCGGAGAGGGCATGATCCGCGAGGTCCAAAACCGCATTTTCGAGCCCTTTTTCACCACCAAGCCGGCCGGCCGGGGCACCGGCATGGGCCTGGCGGTGGCTCACGGCATCGCGGTGAGCCACGGCGGCATGATCACCGTGTACAGCGAGCCCGGCAAGGGCAGCAAATTCAACGTCTATCTGCCGGTGTACAGCGGGGCCGACCAATGGGCCCAGGAGCCCGCGGCCGCTTCCCGGGAGGCCAGGGGCCAGGGCGAGCGCATATTTTTCGTGGACGACGAGGAGGCCCTGGCCACCCTGGGCCAACGCATGCTGGCCGGCCTGGGCTACCGGGTCCGCTCCTTCGAGTCTCCCGCCTCGGCCCTGGAGGCCTTTTTGGCCCAGCCGGAGGCCTGCGACCTCTTGATAACCGACTACACCATGCCCAAGATGACCGGGGTGGAGCTGGCGGCGGAGTTTTTGAAGGTGCGCCCCGAGCTTCCGGCGATCGTATGCACCGGGTTCAACAACCAGTTGCGCGAGGACCGGGCTCGGCGCCAAGGCATCAGGTTGGTGCTCTACAAGCCCTTTACCAGGGCGAACTTGGGCGCGGCGGTGCGCGGCGTCCTGGATAACGCCGGCCAGGGCCCCCAGGGCGGCTAGACCACCAGCACCAACCCCACCAAAGAGGCGCAGGGGACCTGTTCGGCCCGGCAGCGGTGGCCGATGGGCGCCATGGGCCAGCCCATGGTCTTCATGATGGTGAAAACGTCGAAGCCGCAGGCCTCCATGGCCGGGCGGGCCCTGAGGGGGTGGCGGCACTCGTCTCCGGCCAGGACGGTGCACTCCTGGCGGGGCACGCAAAGGCTGCATTCGCCGGCGGCGAAACCCATGGCCAGGGGATAGCCCATGGCGAAGGCCCGCCCTTCCAACTCGGCCACCATCTCCTTGTGCTTGAGTTCGGTGGGCACGTGGCGGGTGCGCCACTGATCCCCCACGAAGTCCTCCACCTCGGCCATGAGCTGGAACAGCACCCCCCACTGATACTCGCCCACGATGCGCCGGGTGATCTCGGGCTTCAGGGGGTTGTGGGGCGGGCACATGATGCTGGACCCGTAGAACTTGCAGGCCGGGATGAAGCACTTGGCCCAGGCGGCGGTTTTCACGGTGAGGATGCCCGTGGGCACCACCTCGGCCCGCCGGGCCCCCATTTCCTGGGCGGCGGCCACCAGTTCGTCCAGTTGGGGGGGATGGTTCATGACGCCTCCGGGGTGAGCGGGGTGGGCAAGCGCCGGCCCGGGGGCCGGCTGGCCCAGCATAGCCCATGGGCGGGCGGCGCGCAAATTCCCCCTGCTCCCGGGCGGGGCATGGGATGTCTTGGTGGCCGGGCTCCGGCCTGCTATGCTGGGGCGGCACACCCGAGCAAGGAGCGAGGCATGACCGCTATCGGCGTAAAGACCAGCGCCCACTCCCAGGGGGTGGACATCACCCGCCAGGTGGCCCAGGTGGTCGCCGAAAGCGGGGTGCGAGAGGGCTGGTGCGAAGTATTCGTGCCCCACACCACCGCGGCTGTGGCGGTCAACGAGGCGGCGGACCCGGACGTGATCAAGGACATTATCGACGCCCTGGACAAACTGGTGCCCTGGCGGGCCGGCTACCGCCACGCCGAGGGCAACTCGGCGGCCCACGTCAAGAGCGTGCTGGTGGGGCCCACGGTGCGCCTGCCGGTGAGCGGCGGCCGTTTGTCCCTGGGCACCTGGCAGGGGGTGTTCTTCATGGAGTTCGACGGCCCCCGCACCCGCAAGGCATGGGTGGACGTGCGGTGAACGCCGCCCGCCTTGTGGACAATAGGCGTTGATTTCGCGGCCGGTTTGCCGCCAGAGTCAAAATATGGGATGTTGCCGCCCCGCCCGCGCCGCCCGGCGGGAAATTGGCTGCCTCGCTTTACCCCTTGGCTAGTTTTCGGGGAGAACCATGAACGATCTCAACGCTTATGTGGCCCAACTAACCGAGGTGGGCGACAAATTCGGCCCCATCGTGGTCAAGGCGGTGATTCTGCTGGTCATCGTGCTCTTTTTGACCATTTTCCTGGGGCGGGTTCTGGCCTCTTTGCTGGTGAGGGCGGGGGTTCCCGAGCGCCGGGCGGCCATGTCGGTCACGGTCCTTCACATCCTGGTGCTGTTCATCGCCGCCGTGGTGGTGCTCAACGTCCTGGGCTTCCCGGGAGTGCTCTTGTTTCGCACCATCGTGGTCATCCTCATGATCCTGGTGGCCACCTACATCATCGCCAAGCCCTACCTGCCGCGCCTCCCCCTGAAAAAGGGCGACGTGGTGGGCATCGGCGGCAAGGTGGGCAGCGTGGAGGCGGTGTCCATCATGTACACCCAGCTCAAGACCTTTGACGGCAAGGTGGTGTTCATACCCAACCACAAGGTCATGAACGACCAGGTGGTGAACTTCAGCGCCAAGCCCAAGCGCCGGGTGGACATCGACTTCTTCATCCCCTACGACCAGGAGCTGGCCAAGGTGAAAAAGGCGGTCATGGATGTCTTGCAAGGGGACGAGCGGGTCCTGGACAAGCCGGCCCCCAAGGTGGTGGTTTCCCGGTTCTCGCCCAACTACCGGGAGATGCAGGCCCGTTTCTGGGTGGCCCGCAAGCACGCCATCACCGGCAAATGGGCCATCAACGAGCTGATCGACAACAAGTTCGCCCAGGAGGGCATCGCCATGGCCGCGCCTCGGCTGGAGCTCTTAAAGGGGGGCGATCAATAGCTCCGGTGGCCAGGGGCGGCTTGGTAAACCGGCGGGAATGGGTTAAGTTTGGGCAGGGGCCTTGCGTGGGCGGGCCGATGGCCGCAGTGGACAGAAAAGGGGCGCATTGCATGGAGTTGAATGGTCGCTGCGGCCGCGAGGCCTGGGAGAAGGCATCATGAGCCGCCCGGCCCCGCCGCCCCCGGAGCAGGAGCCGGAGTGGATCGATCCCGAGGTTGAGGCAAAAAAGGCCAACGAGGCTTGGTTGCAGCGGCACTGGAAGATCGTGACCCCGCTGCTCATTCTGGCGTTGCTGGCCATCTTCGTGCTGCCCTTGCTGTTTTTCTCCTTTTTGGAGGCCCTGGTGGTGCAGATCGCCGGGGCGGGCGTGCTCTACCTGCTGGGCCGCAAATTCACCACCGCCTTTGACAAGCGGCGCATCTTTTAGCCCCGGCTCCCCCCTGGCCAATCAGGCCCGGGCAGGCCCCCCCGGCGGCAAGCGCCGCGGCGCCAAAGGCCTTATAATAGGGAGCCGAGAACTTGGTCCCACCCCAGCACTGAGGAGGCCCCATGCCGTCTCTGGTCCCGCGCACCATCATGATCGCCCTGTTGGCCGTTTTCGCCCTGGCCGCCGTGGCCCTGGCCGGGGGCAAACAAGACATCCTGGCCGGCAACCAGGCCGCCCAGGCCGGCCAGTTCAAAAAGGCAGTGGCCCTGTACAGCCAGGCCATAGCCTCGGGCCAGCTGAAGCCCGCCAACCTGGCGGTGGCCTACAACAACCGGGGCAGCGCCCGGGACGACCTGGGGCAGACCAAGGCGGCTCTGGCCGACTACGCCCAGGCCATCGCCATCGACCCCGGCTACGCCGAGGCCTATTACAACCGCAGCTATGCCTACGAAAAACTGAAGCAGTGGGGAAAGGCCCTTACCGACGCGGTCAAGGCAGCCGAGCTTCAGCCCAACGACGAGGTCTATTTGCAACGGGAGTTCTATCTGCGCGGCAAGGCCAAATTAAACTAGGCCGCCGGAGGTACGATCACCAGCCCAACGCGCAGCCGTCCTTGCGGCGGTCGCTGGCCCCCAGCCACACCCCCTGCTCCTGGTCGCGCCACACCACCTGGCCCCCGCCCACCTGATTCACCGGGTAGGGGCCCCGGTCCACCTGGTGGCCCCAGGCGGCCATGGTGTCCCCGGCCTCTCGGCTTATGCCGTCCTCCAGGAACATGCGCCTGCCGCCCATGTAGAAAAGGCGCGGCGCGGCCATGGCCTCTTGCAGGTTCAGGCCGAAATCCAACAGATTGACCAGGAACTGGGCGTGGCCCTGGGGCTGCATGTCCCCGCCCATCACCCCGAAGGCCGCGGCCAACCGGCCGTTTCGCATCAACAGGCCGGGGATGATGGTGTGCATGGGCCGCTTCCTGGGCTCCAGGCGGTTGGCGTGCCCCGGGTCCAGTGAGAAAGAGCGGCCGCGGCAGTTCAGGAGGATGCCGGTGTCCGGCACCACCAGGCCCGAGCCGAAGGGGGTGAAGATGCTGCTGATGAAGCTGGCCGCGTTGCCCTGGGCGTCGCCCACGGCCAGGTAGACCGTGTCCCCGCCCAGGGTCGGGGCGGCCCCGGGTTGCAAGGCCGCGCCCGGGCGGATCATCTCCCGGCAGGCCGCGCCGTAGGCCGGCGAGAGCAGCCGATCCACCGGGGCCGGGGCGAAGGCGTGGTCGGTGACGTAGCGGTCGCGGTCGCCGAAGGCGATCTTGATGGCCTCGGCCAGCAGATGCAGGTAATCCGCCCCGCCGGGCTCCAGGCCGGCCAGGTCATAGCCGGAGAGGATGTTGAATATCTCCAGGGCGGTGACCCCCTGGCCGTTGGGGGGCAGTTCCAGGACGGTATGGCCCCGGTAGCCCAGGGTCAGGGGCTCCACCCATTGGTTGCGGTGGGCGTCCAGGTCCTCGGGCGTCATCAGGCCGGCGTGGTCCCGCACGCAGGCGGCGATGGCCTCGGCCAGCTCGCCCCGGTAGAAGAGATCCGGCCCCTGGTCGGCGATGCGGCGGTAGGTGCGGGCCAGGCCGGGGTTGGTGAGCACCTGACCGGCCCGGGGGGCCCGGCCGTCCACCAGATAGGCGGCGGCCGCCGCCGGGTCCCGGGAGAGCAGCCCCTCGGCCGAGGCCCATTCCCCGGCGATCACCTCGCTCAGGGGGAAGCCGCCCTCGGCGTAGGCGATGGCCGGGGCCAGAACCGTGTCCAGGCCCCGGGTGCCGTAGCGGGCCAGGGCCTCGGCCCAGCCAGCCAGGGCCCCGGGCACGGTGACGCTCAGGGCTCCGGTGAGGGGGACCGCTTGGTGGCCCAGGGCCCGGTAGGCCTCGATGCTGGCCGCCGCCGGGGCCCGGCCGCTGGCGTTGAGGCCCACCACCTTGCTACCGCCCTCCAGGGCCAACAGAGCGAAGGCGTCGCCGCCCATGGCCACGGAGTAGGGCTCCACCACGCTGAGCACCGCCACCATGGCCACCGCCGCGTCCACCGCGTTGCCTCCGTCCTCCAACATGCGCACCCCGGCCCGGGTGGCCAGGGGGTGGCTGGAGGCGGCCATGCCTTGGGGAGCCATGACCACCGAGCGCTGGGCTGGTGTGTTCCAGGGGCGCCTGCCCGGGTAGCTGAAGCGCATGGCGGCTAGGCTCGGCCCATGGCCTTTTTCAGCTCGGCGGCCAGCTCGTCCAGGGCGGCCTGGCCGGGCCGGAGCAGGGGCAGGCGCACCGCGCCGCCGGTGTATCCCACCATGTCCATGGTGGCCTTGAGGCCGCCCACCCCGTAGGCGCGGGTGACCAGGCCGGCCAGGCGGCTCAGGGACCACTGCAGGGCCTTGCCCTTGGCCAGATCGCCGGAGCGCACCGCATCCATGAGGTCCACGCATTCCTGGGGCATTACGTTGGCTATGGCCAGGATGGCCCCGTCGGCCCCCAGCTGGGTGGCCGAGAACAGCACCTCGGCGTTGCCCACGAACACCGCGAAGTCTTGGTCCTTGGTCAGGCGCAGGATTTCGCTGAGTTGGGCGATGTTGCCCGAGGAGTCCTTGATGCCCGCGATGTTGGCATGGGGGGCCAGGCGGGCCACCAGGTCGGGCTCCATGTTAACCCCGGTGGCCTGGGGCACGTTGTAGAGCAGGATGGGCAGGGGCGAGGCCTCGGCCACCCGCAGGTAATGGGCCTCCAGGTTGGCCGGCTTCATCTGGCCCTTGAAATAGCAGGGGGTGACGATGAGGGCGCAGTGGGCCCCCACCGAAGCGGCGCGCTTGATGGCCCCTATGGTCTGGTGGCTGGACTCGCGCCCCGCCCCGGCCATGACGAACTTGTCGTCCGCCGCCGCCTCCGCCGTGGCCGCCACCACCGCCTGCTGCTCGTCCTCGGACATATAAACCGACTCGCCGTTGCTGCCCACGGCCAAATAGCCCGAGAGCCCGGTGGCGTTCCAGCGCCCGATGTTGGCCTTGAGCGCGGCCAGGTCCAACTCCTCGTCGGGGGTGAAGGGGGTGGCCATGGGGGGTAGAACTCCCTGCAACTTATGTTTCATGTTTTTCTCCTTGCCCGGCTTCGCCAGACCCCGCATGGCTGCGTTGTCGGCGTCACTCGGTCCTCGCTGTAGGCTTGGCTACAGCTGCGTCCCTCGTTCGCCTGCCGCCTTGCCCTGCGGCGCCTGGCCGTGCCGGGTCCGGGTGTAAACGGCACCCCGTGAAGGCCTGCGCTTTTTCATGGGGCGCGCATAATTACTAAGTCGTTGCTTACTGCCGCCCAGCCTCCATGAACAATCCGGGCTAGGCGAAATCTTGCAGCGCCCTGAGCAGCACCGCCACCTTTTGCACGCAGGCGTTCTCGCCCATCAGGCCGATGCGCCATATCTTGCCCGCCGCCGGGCCCAGGCCGCCGCCCACCTCGATGTCGTAGTCGGCCAAGAGCTTCTTGCGGATGCCTTCCACGTCCCAGCCCTGGGGCGGGATGGCGCTGGTCAGCGGCGGCAGGCGATAGCCCTCCGCGGCCCAGAACCCGAAACCCATCTCCGTGAGGCCCTTGGCCAGGTGGCCGGCCGCCGCCGCGTGGCGGGCGATGCGCTCGTCCAGGCCCTCCTCCAGGATGATGCGCAGGCCCTCGCGCAGGCCGTAGATCATGGTGATGGGCGCGGTGTGGTGGTACAGGCGCTCGCTGCCCCAGTATTTCATGAGCATGGTCAGGTCCAGATACCAGCTCTGCACCTTGGTCTTGCGGTTTTTAAGCACCTCTATGGCCTTGGGCCCGAAGCTGACCGGGGCCAGGCCCGGGGGCACGGCCAGGCACTTCTGGGTGCCGCTGTAGCAGGCGTCGATGCCCCAGGCGTCCAATTCCAGCTTAACCCCGGCCAGGGCGGTCACCGCGTCCACCAGGAACAAGGTGTCCTTGTCCTTCAGGTACTCGCCGATCTCCTGGATGGGTTGCAGGATGCCGGTGGAGGTCTCGGCGTAGACGATGGCGCAGAGCTTGGCCTCGGGGTGGGCCTTCAGGGTTTCGATGATCTTGCCCTGGTCCAGGGGCTGGCCCCACTCGGCTTCCACCTTGATCACCTTGGCCCCGCAGCGCTCGGCCACGTCGGCCATGCGGGTGCCGAAGACTCCGTTCAAGCACACCACTGCGGTGTCGCCGGGCTCCAGCAGGTTGACGAAGGTGGCCTCCATGCCCGCGCTGCCGGTGCCGCTCACCGGGAAGGTCATCTGGTTTTCGGTCTTGAACACCTGGCGCAGCATCTGGCACACCTCGTCCATCATTTTCATGAACAAGGGGTCCAGGTGGCCCACCAAGGGGGTGGACATGGCCCTGAGCACCCGGTAGGGCACGTTGCAGGGGCCGGGGCCCAAGAGCAGTCTCTGGGGTGGTTTCAATTCGTCCATGTTTGCTCCCATGCTTTTGTGGCCCCGCCCGCCGGACGGCGGCGGGGGCGAAATATTCCCTGCCTCGGGCTTTGAAAAGCCCCAACACCCTAAAACTTTATCACAAGCCCGGGGGTGTGACAGGGTAAAGCGCGGCCGGGGCCCGGTGGCGTCTCCTGGGCTAAATAACCAGCCAGAGCACCAGGCCCACCAGCAGGGAGGCCGCCACCCCCAGGGGAATGGTGTAGCGCAAAATGGCCCCCTCCTGGCCCAGGGCCCCGCACATGGGCGCGGCCAGGGCGATCTTGAAGGGCGAGGAGATGGAGCCCAGGGAGGCCCCCACCGCCAGGCCCGAGGCCAGCCAGGTGGGGCTCTGGCCCAGCAGCTCGCCGCCCTGCACCTGAAGCTTGCCGAAGAGCATCAGGGAGGCCACGCCGTAGCCGGTCAGGAAGGTGCCCACCCAGCCCAGGAAGGGGGTGAACAGAGGGTAGAGGCTGTGGGTGTAGTGGATCAGCCCCTGGGCCATGATCCAGGGGATGTTGCTGGCCTGGTTCATTTGGGCGAAGCCGGGGCCGTAGCCCGAATAGGCGATCACCTGGCCCATGGCCCCAAATAGCAGCATGGCCGCCGAGGCCCGGACCGCCTTGGCTGCCCCTGAGGCCAATATTTGCCGCAACATCTCTCCCTTGAATCCGAAGATTTTGATGGCGAGCAGGGCGGCCAGGGCCAGATAGAGATAGGCCGAATACAGGGGCCGCAGGGTGATGACGTGCACCGGGATCAGGCTGACCTTGAAGCTCAGGCGCTCAAAGACCAGCCCCTTCAGGGGGCCCACCGCGTTGACCAAAAGCAGCACCGCCAGCAGGAACAGGAAAGGGGCCAGGTCCATGAGCACCCGGCGGTTCAAGGGCAGGCGGCCGCTGCCCACCAGCACCAAGGCCAAAATGAGGGCCAGCCCGGCCACCATGCCGGCGATGGACACCGCCAGCCAGGCCACCACGGCCAGGGCGGCGAAACCCAGCAGCGCCCCGCAGGCCAGCACCAAGAGCCAGCGGCCTGGGCCGGGCAGGGGCCGCCCCAGGAAAAAGGGCACCACCGCGGCCATGGACAGGGTGGCGGGAATGGACAACCAGGCCGAGGCCAGGCCCAGCTGGGCCAGGGGCAGCTCGGTGATCAGCGCCAGCACGGTGATGAAGATGCCGGCCATCTCCAGGGTCATGAGCCCGGCGTAGCCCACGATGGACAGGGCCGCCGCTCCCCGGGGGGCCACCCCGGCGGCGGCCAGCATGGGGGCCACCACCGGCTCGGCGATGACCCCGGCCCCCTCCATGAAGTTGCCCACCCCCAGGGTGATGAGCAGGCTGCGGTGAAAGCCGTCGCGCACCCCACCCATGAACCAGTCCACGATGCGCTTGAGCGAGCCCGAGGCCATGAGCAGGCTCGATAGCATGATGCCCGCGAAGATCACCAGCACCAGGGGGGTGGTGGTCAACAGGCCGTCCAGGGCCGAGAGCAGGGCCACCTGAACCGGGGTGGCGAAAAACACGGTGACCAGCACCAGGGCGAAAACCGTGCCGTAGACCGACATCTCCAGGGCGGGGCGCTTCAGGATCACCGCCAGAACGATGAGCAAAAAAACCGGGCTCCAGCAGAGCAGGAAGCTTAGGGGGTCCATGGCCGCGCCCTTTTACGGCCCTGGGGGCCGCATAATAGTTAACACGTTAAGTAATATTATGTTAGACTGGCGCAGCTTGTCAAACCCTGTCGCGAGCAGCCCATGGACCCCCGCCCCGCCCAGCCCGCGCCCCGCCCCAGCCGCCAGGAACGCCTGCTCATGGCCCTGGTCAAGGCGGCGGAGCTGTTCAAGCGCCGCTCCTCGGCGGTGTTCCGCGAATACGGCCTTAGCTTTTCCCAGTACAACGCCCTGCGGGTCTTGGCCGGCGAGCCGGAGGGCGAGGCCAGCCTGGGCCAGATCGGCCGCTCCATGCTGGCCTCCGGGCCCAACCTCTCGGGCATCGCCCGGCGATTGGAAGAGGGCGGCTTCGTGCGGCGGCGCGGCGGGGAGGGCGACCAGCGCCTGCGCCTGCTAAAGATCACCGCCGAGGGCCGGCGGGTGCTGGAGGCCATCGCCGGGCGCCAGGAGGCCAACGTGCGCGGCCTGCTGGAGCCTTACTCCCAGCGGGAGCAGGAGCTGATGCGCCGGATGCTGCGGGACATGCTTAGGCGGGCTTGAGGGCCTTTTGGCCTTCGGCCTGGCCGCTGCGGATCAGGGCCAGGTCGCGGCGGATCTTGTCTTGATAATGGGCCACCGAGCGGGGGTTGTTCATTATTATGTCCAGCTGGCGGGTGTGCATGAGCAAATAGCCCACCGCTTTGAGGGCCTCCAGGGTGGCCTCCTGCTCGTGGCGCTCCAGGCGGGCGTTCAGGTTGTCCTCGGTGCTTTCCACCCGGAAGCCCTGCTCCTCCATGATCTCGCCGATAAAGCGGACCCGGCCCAGGCGGCGCGAGGCGTCGGCCGCTCCGCCCTTGAAGGAGAAGCTCAGGTAGTTTTCCCGGCGGCGCTCCCCGGCCAGGGCCTCCACCGCGCAGAAATGGAAGCCGAAGCGCGATTGCAGGTTCATGAAGTGGCGAGCCACCATGAAATAGTTGCGCTGGGCGTAGCGGGTCTTGACCCCGGTGGTGAGCGCGGGATTGGCCGTGGCCTCGAAGAGCACCGAGGCCAGGCCCCGGCCGCCGGCCGCCGGGGGGCCCTCCCAGGGGATGGCGACCATGCCCTCCCACACCGCCAGCATGGGCAGGCAGGCTATGTCCTCCAGTTTGACGTATTTGCCCCTGATCTCGCGCACGAATCCGTCGTCCAGGTTGAGCATCCACCACTGCATGGGCACCTTGTAGAAAAGCTGCTTGGATGAGCGTTGGGGGAAGTGGTGCTCCTTGCCGAAGGAGAACATCTCCTTGACGCTCTTCTCGTGGCAAAAGCGGGTGACGTCGTGCAGGGTGCTGGCCCGCTGGGGTTGGAACTCGCTGGAGTCGGGGTCCAGCAGGGTGAGCGGCGATATCCGCTCCAGGGAGCGGCTCAAGAGTTGATGCACCGGGCTGCCGGACATGAAGGCGGGCCTGGCCTGGCGCCGCTGCAATAATTCCTCCACCCTGCCCGGATACACCGCCCGGGACCCGGCGTCCACCGTCACCTCCTGGTCCTGGGCCAGGGCCTCCAGCTCCGGCCCCAGGCCGAACAGGGCCGGCACCCCGTATTCCCGGCACACCGTGGCCAGGTGGCCGGCGGCCCCTCCCCGGGCCGATAGCACCGCCGCCGCCTTGCCCACCAAGGCCGCCCAGCGGGGGGCCGGGCGGGGCAGTGCCAAGACCGCGCCGGGGGGGAAGGTGAGGGCGTCGGTGTCCTTGCGCACCCAGTGCACGGGGCCCGCCCCGGCCCCGGGGCTGGCGGTCACCCCGCCGTGGATCAGGGGCTCGGGCCCCGTGGCCGGCAGCTGTGGGGATGGCGTGGCGGCCTTGGCCTCGGCCGGGCGCAGGGGACGGCACTGCAACAGCACCAGGCGGCCCTGCCCGTCGTAGGCC
>JAHJPG010000069.1 GCA_018819925.1 Pseudomonadota bacterium | reverse complement strand
TTGGCGGCGTGCCGGCCGGCAATTACGCCGGCCGGCACGCGATAATTTAGGTTATTCGGCCTTTAAATATTCTCTTAGAATCTTGACCGCCTTGCCGGAAAGCTCGCTACGGGCCGCCACCTTGTCCCACATGGGCTTGGTTGCCTTGCGCAGCTGCTTCATGTCCTGGTCGGAAAGCTTAATGATTTTGACTTTGTGCTTCGCGGTTACGGCAAGCCCATCCTGGTCCCAAGCCGCATTTTCTCCCGCAGTCCACTTTACGGTGTTAACTGCGGCCCGGCTTATCGCCTGCCTTTCCGCGGTAGATAGCCGTTCCCAGGATTTGCGGTTCATCATCAGGTCGATCACGCAAGGAGAATACACTCCTGGAGTGATAATATAGTCTATTACTTCATAAAATTTGTACGCCCCCACCGTATACCAAGGGTAAATGGTGCCCTCGATGGTGCCTCTTTGCAAGGCGGTGTATTGCTCGGCCGCCGCCAGGGATACCGGAGTGCCTCCCAGCAACTTGATCACCGAGGCCTGGGGCCCGGCGCCCCTAATTTTCTTACCCTTAAAATCGCCCAGATTTTCCACGGGGAATCTCGTCAAAAAACCCAACGTGCCCATTGGGATGGCGCCCAGATACTGCACCCCATGAGGAGCCAACGCCTGCTGCATCAATTCAAGCAAGCCGTGTTTGTAGTACAAATCCAGGACCTGGGTCGGGTCTTGCCAAGTAAAAGGCAGCCATTCCCAGCTGGCCTCCTTGACTATGCCTCCGTAATACAAAAGGGCTGAGTACAAGCCATCAACCATTCCCTTTTGCAGAGCCGAAAAGGCCTCTTTGGTTTTAAGGATTTGGCCGGCGAAGAACAGTTGGCATTTCAACGCCCCGCCGCTCTCCTTGGCAACCTGATCGGCAAAATAGCGCATGCTGGCCCCGCCCTTGCTCGTGCCGGCGTAGTTCACCTGGAAGCGCAGGACCGTTTCCCCACTCCAGGCGACACTGCCGGTCAAACCTATGGCCAACAACATGGCCAGCACTACCGATAGCAGGCGCCTGCTCCCCTTCATGCCCATGTAACCCTCCTCCCGCCGTTTTTTAGATGCACCCTCCCAAGGGCGCGAGTCCTGTTGACGACCCAATTGGCTCCACCTGCCCCGGGGACCAAACTCGTAGGCACTCCCCTTTTGCCGCCTCCCAGGTGCCTGCTGGTTTAACCAATTGTTTCATTATGTTGTCAATAGTTGCTCCACTAGGAAATATCCCGTTGGCTTCAACTGGGGACCAGTAAAATACACCCGGCCATATTTTGTCAACAAAATTTTGGTCAAATATGTAATTTTTTTGTTGACAATATTGTTCTTGAAAATTAAAAGCAAATCAAACATGATCTCTAAAACGGTTTTCACCTTAATCTCTGGGAGAAAGAAAGTGGCCATACCTAGGCAAGTAAACATTTGTGAATGTTGGGCCAGGGACGGGATTCAAGGCGAGGAGCGCTTCATCCCCACTGAAATCAAGCTCCAGATGATCAACCAGATGGTGCGTCTAGGCTTTCGGCGCATGGAAGCCACCTCTTTTTCCCACCCCAAGCTGGTGAAGCAGTTCGCTGATTCGGTGGAGGTGCTCAAGGGGCTTCCCCGGGCGGACGATATCTCCTATATAGCCATCGTCCCGAATCAAAAGGCCCTGGAGCGCCTACTGGATTGTTGCCAGGCCGGCTATGGGGTCCAAGAAATAACCGCCATCATCTCCGCCAGCGAGGACCACTTGTTGGCCAATCTGGAACGCACCATGGAGGAGGCCAAGCCGCCCCTGGCCAAGATCGTGCGCCAGGCCCGCAGCGAGGGGCTGAAGGTCATCGGCTGCATTGGCACCTCCTTTGGCTGCCCCCTGTCCGGCGAGGTGCCGCTCCAGCGGGTTGTGGAACTCACTGATTGGTATCTGGAACAAGGCGCGGACTACATCATGCTGGGCGACACCACCGGCGAGGCCAACCCCTTGCAGGTGCGCCGGGTCTATCAGGAGATGCTGGGGCGCTACCCGGGAGTGGATTTCATCGCCCATTTCCATGACACCCGGGGCATGGGCCTGGCCAACACCCTGGCCGCCCTGGAGCAGGGGGTGGTGTATCACGACAGCTCCCTGGGCGGCATCGGCGGCCAGCCTTCCACCAAACGCCCCAAATATCACTATGGGCTCTCCGGCAACACCTGCACCGAGGACATGCTGGTGATGCTCGACGAGTTGGGGGTGGACACCGGCATAGACACCATTGGAGCCATCGAGTTGTCCCGGCGCGCCGAGGAGATCTGCGGCCGGGAGATGCTGGGGCACACCACCCGTAGCGGCCCGGTGCGCCGCTGCTCCAGCCAGCCCCTCGGCGCCTCGGCGCTCAAGCCCGGCCGCGAGGTGGCGCCCGCCCTGTTGCTGTGGCAGCCGGAGATGGCCGGCGCCTCCGACGCCCAGGTGGCCGAAGACATCATCCGCCATGCCTTGGGCAAGAGCTGGCCCGTGCCCGGGGGGTTGAAGCTGAAACTGGACGACCTGGATATCAAGCCCTGGCCCGGTCAGCGGTCGGTGTTACTCACCCGGTTCACCGTACTTGAAGTGGGGGAACGCCCCCGGCTGCAGGCCTTGTGCCAGAAATCCGACGGCGAAATCGTGTTCCAAGGTCCCCTCTCGGTGACCTTCACCGCCGGTTAATCCGGCCTCAGCGGATGCAAAAGGTGCGATCAATGACCAGTCCCAAGCCAGAACTTGTTTTCGACGATCTGCCCAAAGGACGCAAATTCACGCCATTGCGCTACGAAATCACCCCGCGGTTGGTGAACGCCTACATGGACACCGTGGGCGATCGCAACCCTCTTTACTGGGACCAGGCCAAGGCCGGCGCGGCCGGCGGTCTGGTGGCTCCGCCCGGCTTGGCCGCCATCTACGCCCGCCTGTCATATCTGCAAGAAAACACCATGCCTTCAGGCGGAGTGCTGGCCGGCCAAGAGTTCGAGTTCCTAAAGCCGGTGAAGCCTGGCGCGGTTTTAACGGTGCAGGCCGAAGTCTTTGAAAGTTACCTGGACCCCAAAGACCGCAAACGGGTCAATTTTTTGATCGTGGCCCGCGACGGGCAAGGGGACCGGGTCTGCGTAGTTCGCCTGTACGCAATATGGCCAAAGTGAATCCATGGAGGATATGGTGACCAACACCTTCAAGGCCGGAGAACATTTGCCGGCCATAGACAAGGATATAGACCAAGCCCGCATCGCGGGATGGGCCGAGTTGTCCGGCGACTTCAACCGGCTGCACGTGGACCCGGACTACGCCGAAAAGACCAAGTTTGGGGGGACCATCGCCCACGGACCCATGTCATTGGGTTTTCTGAATGAACTGATGATGTCCTGTTTCGGCCTGCCCTGGGCCCAGGGGGGGCGTCTGCGGGAGGTTCGCTTTTTGGCGCCCATCCGCCCCGGCGACCACATCGTGATCAGCGGCCAGGTGGAGCGGGTGGAGGAAGACGGCAAGGCCCAAACCCTGCATTGCCGCCTGGAAATCCGCAAGGACGGCGGTGAAACCACGGCGGTGACCGGGCTGGGCGTGGTCACCCTGGGCGGGAAGGAATCATGAAAAGCCAAAAAGGAACCCTCTGGGTGAGCGCGGACAAGGCCATAGCCGCCCTGGCCCCCGGCCAGAGATTCAGCCTGCCCTTGTGCTGCGGCATGCCGCAAACCCTGATGGAAGCCCTGGTGGCCGACAGTGAACGCTTGAAGGGCATGGAGGTGGTCAGCGGCCTGCAGGTGGCTTACCCCTTTTTGGCCGATGGCCTGGAGGAATCCTTCACCTTCCGCACCTGGCAATGCGCCCCGGCCATCAGAAAGCAACTGTCCACCGGCCGCGTGAAGTACATCCCCATGCGCCAGGGAGACGCGGTGCGGGTCTTCGGGGCCGGGGGCCCCTGGCCGGTGGACGCCGTTTTGCTGCAAGTGGCACCCCCCGACGAAAACGGCTACTGCTCCCTGGGGGTTTCCATAGGCCACTCCCTGCCCCTGGCCTTGGAGGCCAAGCTGGTCATCGCCGAGGTCAATCAGCGCATGCCCCGTTTGCCGGGCCCCGGCTCCATACACATCTCACAAATCGATTACATGGTGGAGTCCGACCGAAAGCTCTTGGAGTTTCCCTCGGGGGACCCGCCCGGACCCAAAGAGCTCGAGATCGGCCGCCTGGCCGCCGAGTTGATACCCGACGGGGCCACCATCCAGGTGGGCCTGGGGGCCATCCCCGAGGCCATATTGGATTCGTTGACCCACAAGCGAAACCTGAAGTTCTGGGCCATGGGGGGCGACAAGATGGTGGACCTGGCCCAAAGCGGGGCCCTGGCCCAAGGACCCGACCCGGCCATAACCGTTACCGAAACCCTGGGCAGCACCAAGGTTTTCCAGTTCATGCACCAAAATCCCCTCTGCCAGGGGCGGGATCTTCCCTCGGTTATCAACGCCCGGGTCATAGCCCAAATTCCCCGCTTCTGCTCCATTCTTTCGGCCCTGGAAATCGATCTGACCGGCCAGGTAAACGCCGAGACCATAAAGGGCCAGCAATTCAGCGCGGTGGGAGGAAGCTTCGACTTCTTACAAGGAGCCTTGTTCTCACCCGGAGGTGTGTCCGTCATCGCCCTGCCCGCCACCACCCCCGGCGACAAGGTTTCCCGTATCGTGGCGCAGTTGCCGCCGGGCTCGGCGGTCACCACCCCGCGGCACTCGGTGCGCTACGTCATCACCGAATTCGGCGTGGCCGACCTCTGGGGCCGCTCTCTCGGCGAGAGAGCCCGGGCCCTGGCAGCCATCGCCCACCCCACCTTCCGCGAAGACCTCCAGCGGCAGGCCGCCCAAATGGCCTAGGGAGACCACAATGAACAGCGAAAAACAACAGCGACTGCGCCAGGCCCTGGAGCATTGGGAGCAAGACTGCCATATCCAGGATATGCCCCCGGCCAAAGACGATCTGGGCGAGCCCCTCAAGGTGGTCTACACGCCGTTGGACACGGCCGGCGGCGACTATCTGGAGAGGATCGGCCTGCCGGGCCAATACCCCTTCACCCGGGGAGTCTACCCGGCCATGTACCGGGTTCGGCCCTGGGCCATGCGCCTATACTCGGGCTTTGGCACGGCCGAGGACACCAACCGCCGCTGGAAGTTCCTCTTGGAGCAGGGCAACCACGGGGTGGCCTGCGCCTTTGACCTGCCCACCCAGATGGGCCTTGACTCCGACGACCCACTGGCCGAGGACGAGGTGGGGCGTCTGGGAGTGTCCATAGACACTCTGGCCGATATGGAATTGCTCTATGACCAGTTGCCGCTGGAGAGCCTGATAACCTCCTTTAATATCAATGCCCCGGCGGCGGTGATCCTGGCCATGTACGTAGCCGTGGGCCGCAAGCGGGGGTTGGAACCGGCCCAGTTGGGGGGGACCCTATCCAACGACATGCTCTGCGAATTCGTCTCCCGGGGCATGTGGGTGTTGGGGGTGGAGGGCGCCCTGAAGCTGACCATAGACATCGTGGAATACTGCACCCGGCATATGCCCAAGTTCTACCCTTTCAACATAAGGGGCATAATCATGCGCGAGGCGGGCGCATCCATGGTGCAGGAGGCCGGCTTCGCCTTTGCCAACGCCCTGGGCTACATAGAAAAGGCCCTGGAGCGCGGCCTGTCGGTGGACCAATTCGCGCCCCGCATCAGCTTCTTTTTTTCCACGGGCACCCAAATCTTCGAGGAGGTGGCCCGCTACCGCGCGGCCCGGCGCCTGTGGGCCCGGCTTATGAAGGAGCGCCTGGGCGCCGTCAAGCCCGCGTCGATGCTCTTTAGGTTCACCGGAACCGTAGGCGGCAGCTTCTACCGGGCCCAGGAGCCCATGAACAACCTGATCCGGGGCGCCTATGGGCTGCTGGCCAATATCCTGGGAGGGGCCCAGGGCATGTTGCACCCGGCCATGGACGAACCCTTTGCCATACCCACCGAGGAGACCGCCCGCCTGGCCCTGCGCACCCAGCAGATTTGCGCCTATGAGACCGGCGTGTGCAAAACGGTGGACCCCCTGGGCGGCTCCTATTTCGTGGAAGCCCTCACCGACAAGTTGGAAAACGAGATAGAAGGGGTGCTGCACGAGGTGGACTCCCAGGGCGGGGCGGCCCGGGCCATCGAGTCCGGCTATATGCAACGGGCCATCGCCGCCGAGGCCTATCGGACGGCCCAAGAAGAAAAGGACGGCGGCAGGGTGGTGGTGGGTGTGAACAAGTTCGTGGACCCCAACATCGAGCGGCCCAAGCTCCAGGTGCACCGCCATGACCCCGCCGCCGCCCAACGCCAAGTTGAACGCCTGGAAGCGGTTCGCGCCCAGCGCGACGTGGACGGGGTGCAAAAGTCCCTGGATCGGCTGAGGCGCGGAGCCGAGGCGGGGGAAAACCTCATCCCCATACTGGTGGAGGCGGTGAGCGCCTACGCCACCTTGGGAGAGATCATGAACGCCCTGCGCGACATATACGGGGCCTACCAAGAACCGGTGGTTATCTAAAAAACCACTTCCAGGGAGAAAGCCATGCATCGTAAACTGCGCATCCTGATGGCCAAACCGGGCTTGGACGGCCACGACCGGGGAGCCAAGGTCATCGCCCGCACCTTCCGCGACGCGGGGATGGAAGTGATATACACCGGCTTGCACCAGAGCCCGGAACAAATAGTTACGGCCGCCTTGCAAGAAGACGTGGACGTGGTGGCCCTGAGCATTCTGTCCGGAGCCCACATGAGCATCTGCCGCAAGGTCATTAACGGCCTTGCCCAAAGCGATGCCGGAGATGTAGTTGTGATCGTCGGCGGCACGATTTTGGATCAAGACGTGCCTGCCTTGCAACAGATGGGCGTGGCCCGGGTCTTCGTGCCCGGCACGCCCCTGGAAGCTGGCATAGATTTTTTACGGGAAAAATTTGGGCCGGAGCGGGTGGACTGATCCCGATCCGGCGGGGGGAAGGCGCTGCATGATACAAATAACCCTGGCTCATCTGCTGAAGCGTTGCGCCGACAAATTTCCCGGCAAACAAGGCCTGGTTTGCGAAAAGGGCCGCTGGAGCTTTGCCCAGTGGGAGGATAACGCCACCCGCCTGGCCGGAGCCTTGGCCGATCTGGGCGTCGGGCCCGGCCAGCACGTGGCCACCCTTTTCCTCAATGGCCAAGAGGTGCTGCAGACCTACCCCGCCCTGTGGAAGCTGGGGGCGGTGGTGATACCCCTGAACACGCGCATGACCCCACGGGAGATGGCCCAGGTCATCGATCACTGCCAGGCCACGACGCTAATCTACGGGCCGGGCTTCGCCCAGGCCGTGGAGGAAATGCGAGGGCAAACGCCTGGCGTCGAGCGTTGGCTGGCCTGCCAACCCGGGCCCGATCCGGACCTAATTGATCTCATGCAAAGACAAGCCCCCCGGGAAATGCCAATACGGGCCAGGGAGGAAGATGTAGCCTGCATCCTCTACACCGCCGGCACCACCGGTCTTCCCAAAGGGGTGATCCTCACCCATCGCAATTGTCTTTGGGCGGCGGTCAACCTGGCCCAAGACAGCCAATTCGCCCGTCACCATCGGATACTTTTGGTGTTCCCCTTGTTTCACGCCGCCGCCTTCAGCATGGTCACCACCAGCCTCTACCTTGGCTGCACCTTGGTAAGCATGGCCCAGTTTTCGCCCCAATCGGTGATGGAAACTGTCGGGCGGGAACGATTGAGCAAGTTGGCCTTCCCGCCCACGGTGTGGAATTTCATCCTGCAACTACCGGACCTGGAGCGCTATGACACCTCCTCGGTTGAATCAATCTCATCGGGCGGCTCGGCCATGCCCCAGGAAACCAAGCGAAAGCTAAAGGAGCTGTTCCCTCGGGCGAAGCTGGGCGAAACCTACGGCATGACCGAAACCGCCGCCGCCATAACCACCCTGGGACCCGGCGAGGGGCTGGGCAAGACCAGCTGCGTGGGCCGGGCGTTCACCAACCTGGAAGTGCTGGTTGCCGACGACCGGGGGCAGGCCTTGGGGCCAGGCCATGTGGGCGAGGTGGTGGTCCGAGGCCCCAACGTGATGCGGGGCTACTATCGGGATCCCGAGGAAACCTCGCGCACCCTCAAGGATGGCTGGCTGCACACCGGCGACCTGGGCTATCTTGACGGGGAGGGCCTTCTTTACCTGGTGGACCGTAAGAAGGACATGATTATCTCCGGCGGCGAAAACATCTATCCGCGCGAGGTGGAGGAGGTATTGTTCAGCCACCCTGCGGTGGCCGACGCGGTGGTGATCGGTATGCCGGACCCCGTGTGGGGAGAGCGGGTCCACGGCGTGATCGTCATCAAGCCGGGAGAGGCCCTAAGCGAACCCGAAATCATCGAGTTCTGCAAAAGCAGGCTTGCCACTTATAAAAAGCCGCGCTCGGTGGAGTTCGTGGACAGCATACCGCGCTCCCCTGCCGGCAAGGCGCTCAAAAACAAGCTCCGCCATGCGCGAAGCTAAAAAGCAGTCCGCCCAAACACAAGGCAAGCGGGCTAACCACCGGGGTCACACGTATTCCAGGCGAAAGCATCTACACGGAATTAATAAAGCCTGACCAACTTTTGTTCATAGTTCTGGGCAAACTCTTCATACACGTCCTTGGCCCATACCCAATACTTCTTGTGCTGAGGGGCCACCTCGCCCACTGGCTTGGCGGGGATGCCACCCACGATAATCCCGGCCTCCACCCTGCTCCCCCTGGTCAACACGCAGCCCTCGGCCAAAATGGCCCAGGGGCCCACCCAAGTCTCTCGCCCCACCACCGCCCCCATGCCCACCACCGCGTTGGCCCCTATCCAATCGCCGTGGATGATGGCCCCGTGGCCTAAGGTCACCCGCTCTTCCAGAACGCTTTGCTGGTTATAGCGCACATGGATCACCACGTTTTCTTCCACGGCGCAACCACGCCCCAGTTTGATCTGCCCGTGATCGGCCCGGATCACCGCGCCGTGGCCCACATAACAGTTGTCTCCCAAGATCACGTCGCCGATTACCCGGGCCGAATCGCTGATGTAACAACCCTGTCCTATAACAGGCTCGAAGTCTTCGAATTTATAGACCGCCATGCTCCGCCTTCCTCAAATTTCGCTGCAAGCCGGGGGGAGTAATTGGAAACAATCAGTTAACTAGCCGATCCCTACCCACCCAATATTGTTGCCGAATCATTTTTTTCAAAATCTTGCCGCCGGCGTTTTTGGGCAATATCTCGACAAAATCAACCGACTTTGGTTTTTTGTAGCTGGCCAATTGCGATTTGCAGAAATCAATCAACTGGGACTCGGTTGCCCCGCCGGGCTCTTTAAGGACAACCACCGCTTTGACCGCCTCTCCCCAATAATCGTCGGGCACACCTATCACGCAGGCCTCCTTCACCGCAGGGTGAACATAGAGGACCTCTTCCACCTCCCGGGGGTAGATATTGCGCGCCCCGCTGACGATCATGTCCTTTTCGCGATCAACCAGGTAGTAGAACCCCTGCTCGTCGAACTGCGCGATGTCGCCCAAGCGCAGCCATCCATCGCATAAAACCTTGGCGGTTTCCTCGGGGGCGCACCAGTAGCCTTCCATGGCCGCGGGCAGTTTGGCCAGCAATACTCCGGGCTGCCAAGGTTGGTTTATAGTTTGGCCTTGGGGGTCCACCAGCTTCACTTGGGTTGCCAGGCTGGGTTTTCCGGCTGATTGCAGCCTCCTCAAGTCTTCCTTCTTGCCGGCCAGCAGTTCCCGATGATCATCGGGGGTCAAAATCAGGATTGCGGAGCCACAGCACTCGGTGGCTCCATAGCGCTGCAAAAAGTCGCACTTGAACAGGTCATAGGCATCGCGCAAAATTTGTTCAGGGATGGGGGAGCCGCCGTAGATGACCAATCTTAGCGAG
Source organism: Pseudomonadota bacterium (assembly GCA_018819925.1). GTDB lineage: Bacteria > Desulfobacterota > Desulfarculia > Desulfarculales > Desulfarculaceae > Desulfoferula. Next base: position 53,672 of record JAHJPG010000069.1, on the reverse strand, counting down.
GACAAATCAAATTGGGCGCGCTGGGGGACATTAACCATCGCGTTTATCATGGTGGGATAGGCGTAAAGTATGGTTATTTTTTCACGTTCAATGGTTTTCAAATAGTCAAAAGGATCAAACCTGTTTTTCATATAAAAGGTATTGGACATTAGGAATATACGCATAATCGTTCCAAAGCCCCCGATATGATACATGGGGATTGGACCAATCCATTTTTCGTCGTGGGTCTGTTTATAGGTGTCGATAATGGTAAGTAATAGATTTTGCCAAAAGGCCTTGTGGGTATAAACGGCCCCTTTGGCTTCGCCGGTGGTCCCAGCAGTGTACAAAATCATGAACGCTTGGTCTTCAGGGATATCCAAAGTCAGTTTATCGTCCGACGCCTTGGATAGCTCCGCAGCCAAATTGATCGCGAAATTGCACGCCCCTATGCAGAGGAGGCGCCCCAAGTTTGAAAGATCATCGTGTATTTGTTCTACCAGCTGCCCGTAATTCGGCCCAAATATCACTGCGGATGGGTCGCAATCCTTCAGAACCTTCAGCAGTTCACTGGAGTTGTAAAGATTGTTGATATTGACTAAAACGGCACCGGTTTTTATGACCCCTAGCGCGCATTCGATACAGCTTATATTGGTATCTTCTATTACCGCCACTCTCTGGCCAGGCCCCACGCCCAAGCCAGACAGTACTCTGGCCACTCTATTGGATTGCTGTTCCAACTCGCGGTAAGTAACTTTTTTGTCACCATCAACCAAGGCCAGTTTGTGTGGGTGGTGCATGGCGTTGTACGTAATAATATCGCCGATCAGCATAGTTAATCTCTCACTTATAGTGCATGAACTTAGGTTTAGGCCCGGTTATCGCACGGGGGACATTGCCTGAACGCCTTCATTGAACGAGTTACATTTTAGAAGGCAACCACAGCGCCAATTCGGGAAACACTATAATTAATACGAGCAATATCAAATCAACCACCAGAAAGGGCAACACTCCTCTTACGATGTGACTCATGTTTATTTCGGGTGGCGCCACCCCTTTCAAGACAAACAAATTAAATCCGAAAGGTGGAGTACAATACCCAATTTCCGACAACAGCGTGGCCAGCACACCGAACCAGATTAGGTCAACGTTTGCGGCGACAAGGGCGGGCAAAAAGAAAGGGATGGTCAAGGTCAGCATCCCCGCCGGATCTATGAAACAACCCATGACCAGATAGACCAACATCATTGCCAGCACCAATTGTATGGGGCCCAACCCCATTCCACTTATGGTCTGGGTGATTAGATCAGAGACTCCCGTGGCCGAAACAGAAAACGTGAAGAACTTCGCTCCAGCGATAATGAACAATACAAAGGCAGTGGTGAGGCCGGCTTTTTTGGTCGCATGGAATAGCTTGGCCAGAGACAATCTCCGCATGGCAAAACCGATGCCCACCGAAGCCAAAACCCCTAACGCCGCCACCTCTGTGGGTGTGGCGATCCCGGTATAAAAGGCGTAGAACATAGTTAAAAATATTAGGACGAAGGGAATGACCGACCTGGACACACGCATTTTGGCGGCAAAGGAAAGGCGCTCACTATAAACCGGAGCGCTCTGAGGGTTTGTATAGCCCTTGATGAGAGTTACTATCACAAAACCCAATGCCATCAAAACCCCAGGCACCACTCCGGCGATAAAAAGTTTTCCTATGGACTGATCCGCCAGAGCCCCATAGAGAATCATGATTATGCTGGGCGGTATCATAACCCCCAAGGTGCCTCCAACGCCAACCGTCCCGCTGGCGAAGGATTTTTGATACCCCAAGCGTAGCATTTCCACCAAGGCGATGACACCCACTGCGGCGATGGTAGCGGTGCTTGAGCCGCTGACCGCCGCGAACATGCCGCATCCGATCACCGTGGCCGCGGCGATCCCACCATGCAGCCTACCAGTCCAAATCTTGATGGAGTTGAACAAATCCTCGCCGATGCCGGCTACCACCACAACTTCAGCCATCAACAAGAATAAGGGCAAACATAGCAAGATGTCCGATGAACAGGTGCCGTAAAAACTTTGAACTATCTGTATTATCGATCCGCTGCCAATCCATAAAAAGCAGGCGGTAATGCCTAAAAAAGATAAGGCAAAAGCAATGGGCACCCCTAATAAAAGCAACGCCAAAAGCAAGCAGCTAAGAATTAACGATGGATATATGCTAGCGTCCATTGTTTTTCCCGATTATAAGAGTGATATGTCCCCAAATTTTATAACCTGCAATTAAAACCAAATAAAAAGAGCCTAAAGCCATAGCGCCATAAAGTGCCCACTGTGGCATTGGAAGCCCGCCCGATGTCCGCCAACCGAAAATCCACGCCTCCCAAGCCATCTTGCTGGCGTAAGCTCCCATGTAAAGAGAAGGGACCAACACAACAGCATTAATTATTATGCCTACTGACGCTTCGGCCTTGCCGTGAAGTCTACCTTTGAGCAAGGCCATACCAATGTGCCGGTCTTCAAACAAGGCCTGACCGGTTTTGAGAAAGGCGCACCAAAGCATGGCAAAATATGCCAACTCCATGGCGGCTGGTATTGGAATTCGAAAAAGGTAGCGCCCGAAAACCGCCACCAAAACGCCAAAAGCTATAACCGCAAAAAGAACGGCGTTGACGTAATCGGCAACACTGTTGATGCGATTAATTATTTTAAACATGTCAATTTTCCGCTCTAGCTTGGGGCATTTAAATGCCGCTGGCGGGGCGGTATAAAGCGGCCCGCCAGCGGCGCCAAAATCGTGTTTTCGCAGTTATTTACCCTCTACAAAATACGTCTCAGACATTGACTTTTAGTGTCTATATGGAAGTGGCGCCCCTTGCGGGGCGCCACTACTTTTTGCGAACGGTCAACGGACTCCCAGGATCTTAGCGATTTCCTGGCCTTGCTTGCCGTTTTTACTAATCACCGGCCCCCATGTGGGCGCAAGCTTTTCCAGTAGTTTCTGATTCACCTCGGTAGACATGATCGTGGGCTTGATGCCAAGCTGTGGCAATTTTTTGTTTAATACGTTTTGATCCGAGGCTGCCGACCTATCGTTGGTGTAGGCCACCACATCCTTGCCCACCTCCATGATCACATTTCTGTTCTTGGGAGAAAGGCTTTCCCAAACCGCCTTGTTGATTACAAAGTATTGCCCACAGATGATCATCCCTTTGGGTATGACTACCACATGGGGTGCCACCTCATACAGTTTGGCCCCCACGTATCGGCCATAAATATTCCAACCGCTGTCAATAGTTCCCTTTTGCAGAGCCATATAGGTCTCGCTGGCGGGGATCTTTACGGGAGCGCATCCCAGTGCCTTGAAGGAAATATCGTATGCGCCTCCCGCGCTTCTGACCATGGTGTTTTTAAAGTCTTTTAGAGTCCCGGTCAGAGGATCTTTTGAATAGAAAAGGTATTGCAAAACATGGGGCATGCTTACAATAACCACATTTATTTTTAGGTTTTTGTTCAATATATCCCGAATGGGGTCATGGATGGTGCGCCATTTTTGATAGGTGATGTTGGGCGCCCCAAAAGTCATTAGCATGCCAGTCAAAGGCCACAGGGACTGCTCATAGGCCCCAGGCACGAAGGCGGAATCAACCACTCCGTTATGTACACTGGACAAGGCTTGTTTGGCGGGGACCAGTGAGTTACCTGGGAAAATTTTGAATTTGACCTCGCCCTTTGTTCGTTTTTCTACCTCGTCGGCAAAATATTTAACGGTCTCGTAAAGCTCCCTGCCTGGTGAATATAACGTAGCGAGTTTCAACGTTCGCGTCTGCGCAAAGACCTGCGTGCTTAACATGCTGATTAGACATAATGTGATTATCAAACACCCCACAAGACGCTTGGCCACTGTCAACTTTTCCATTATGGGCTCCTTTCCACTATAACAATGCAAACTTGCAGGCGCCGGCATCCCCGTGCCTCCCTCCATCTCTTGTTGAAACCATGCAAAGCGGCAAAGCCTGGCTATGCTTCAGGGATGCATAACGAACTAATAATTTTGCTGCGGGATTTAAAATTGTCCGCTCATCGTTTTCGTGAATAAAAATCAAGACACTTGCTCATTGCCGTATAGGGCATAGCCGCCCGAGGCCGGAGCCAAAACTCCAAGTGGCGAGTCCAGGAAACGCCAAGCCGAATGTTGGGCCATTGAGTTCACCCCTTTTCAGCCCTAAGGCAAGGCCCACACCAAATCCAGGCCGGCTATTCCTGTATAGCATTATTGATATTAATTATGTTAACAAAAATGTCAACTATTTAATTGCGCACATCTTCAGGAGCCCTCCGCCTTTTTCTCGCATCTGGGGGGCTTCTGAACTTATCTTTCCGATTTTATTTACTTAGTTATCTCACCCAACCCATGGCTGGATGACGGCAGCCTCCCGGCACTAAGTGCCGGCAAATTTTTTCGCTTTCAAATTTTATTCTTTTCGTAAACAATTAGTTGAATCTGGCAGATGGCCAGCAAGCAGCTTGGCACATTATTGTTAACTATTTTATTTTGTTCGCTTGCTAACCCCCTATGGATACGGTAATAAAAGTGTCAGCAACTCAGTTGAGTAGTCAGGCCAGAGCGTCCCAAAAGAGCCTGACGGGCAAGCCGGCCTTATGGCGCGGCTGTTGCTACGGTCCGGCCTTCGGCTTTCATGAGGTAGGCCAACACCTAAACCCCCAAGGGGCGGCATGAGCGATCACCATTTAAAACCATCCACTGCCCAGGCTGATTTAGAGCAAGTCACCAAGAACTTGCGAAAAGAAATTTATGCCGGACAGCGGCTGCCGCGAGAGCGGTTGGTGGAAAAGGATCTGACAAGCTCTTATGGGGTTAACCGAATGGTGGTTCGGCAAGCCCTTGGCATTTTGTCCTCCGAGGGGCTGGTGGCGATAGAGCCCTACAAAGGAGCTTCCGTAGCCGAGATTTCCCTCGTCGACGTCCAGGAGAAGTACCAAGTTATTGGAATGTTGGAAGGATACGCCGCTGGACTGGCCGCCTTCAAGCTGACCCCGGCCGACCTGCAAACCTTGGAAGAAAACCTTAAAAGCCAGGAGGCCATCCTGCTGGAAGATGTAAGCCAATGGCAACATATAAATATTCAGTTTCACAGAATAATTAACCTAAGCTGTGGCAACCAGAGATTAATAGAGTTGATCCGGCAAAACTCGAACTTCAGGAGTTATTGGTTCATCGTACTGTCCGTGCCTGGCCGAATTTCCATCAACATCAGGGAGCATCAGGAGTTGCTGCAGGCTTTAAAAGACAAGCGCCCAGACACCGCCAGGATGCTCATGGAATCACACATTATTGATGCAGGAACGTATGTAGTTGATTTTCTAAGAAAAAACATCCCGATTGGCCTGTGGCGTGAAGGCGACTAGGAAATATTTTCCAATACCAATTCGATTTCAAATATATCTACAAAAACCTCGCGAGGGCCCAGCCCCCTTCTATACATATTTCCCCTCTCCAGATGAGGTGCGGGGTATCACGAACCACTTACACAAGGAATACAACGAGGATCGCCCCACGAGGCCCTCGGCAAACTTCCCCCAGTCGAATTCCTTACTATTAAATCGTCTGAAATTCCGACTGTTGCCTGGCGCTAAGAAAGGGAGGAATACAGATAACTTCGTGACCGGATGCGTGCGGGCCACCTCGCTTTATTGGCATCCAAAACGTCACTCACACTTTATACATGTTATACATGCTTTTCGAGGTGTCCATCAAATCGGGGGAACCTCACCACTGCCTTTGCTGGGTTTAGTCCGCCCAACCCTTCTAACTTTACGGGGCGCGGTCAACCATATCAAAAGGCAGGACAACCAAAGCATGACCATGGCAAATTCAAAAGAGAGGTCATAGTCGCCAGAGATATCGCGGAGCAGACCCATAATCAGCGGTCCCAGCGACCCGCCGATGCTGGCGCCCAAGAAGATTACGGCCACTATCACCCCAAAGGATCTCCCAAAAAACAAATCCGCCGCCACCGATGGGAAAAGCGGGGCGGCGGCTCCATAGCCAAATCCGAACAGAATCGCGAATAGCAAAGGGAGCACTACGGAGTTCGGGGTGAGTATCACCATAAAAAATATACCTAGAGAGGCCACCCCCGCAGCCAGTGTATTGGCCAACTCCCTGCCCAGCCGGTCGGAGATAAAACCAAACCCAATTTTGCCCATGGAACCAACTATCCCCATGATTCCCAGAAATAGCGCTGCCCGGCTCTTGTCAACGCCTCCATCGACCATGCCGGCCACGGCGTGCATAAATGCACCCTGATAGCAAAAGCTGCCAAAGCCCACCGCTGCCATAAGAAGCCAAAACCTTCGGGTCTTTGCGGCTTCCTTGAGTCCCCAGTCTTTATGGGCCCAGGTTTTGTCCATTACGACTATGGTCGCCGGCCCACTCTGGCCGGATTTGTGGGATGGCCGGCCACCATCAGGCTGCAATCCCAAATCGGCTGGCGACCTTCGCGCGAAAAGTAAATTTAAGGGCAACAGAATTACAAGGACTATCGCAGCCAGCACGAGATAAGCGTTCCTCCAGCCATAATGGGAGATTAAAAACTCCGCAGCCGGGACCAGAAGCAGAACGCCCACCCCTATTCCCGACATGGCTATGCCCAGGGACAGGCCCCTTTGCCGCTCGAACCAGCGCGGCAGCCAAGCCGCGTGGGCGCTGAATCCCATCAGGCCCACCCCGAAGCTGGCGGCAACACCATAGGCCAGGCGGAATTCGTTGAGGCTTCCGGCCTGACTGACCAAAACCAACCCACCGGCTAGGATAACCGCCCCCAGAGGGATTGTCACACGAGGGCCTGCGCTGTCCATAAGCCGGCCGGCCAAAGGCCCGGTCAGGGACTGACAAAAGATGAAAATTGAAAAGATGCTTGCGGCGACGGCCCGACTCCAATGGAACTCTTGAACCAAAGCCAAGAAAAACACCGAAAAAGAATACCAAATGCCGAAAATTACACCTAAATTAATGAAGGCCAGGCCTACCATCACCCAGCCAAGATAAAAACCTTGTTTGGCGTTGTTCCTGAAGGGATCTAGTTTACTTGGCAATCTGCCCCCCTTTTCCACTGAGTCAAAGACTGTCCCCCTCGTTGTCTACCATTTTATATATCTATTGCTGGCATTAATCGTTTGGTCCAGTAAAAAACCCCGCCGGAACCAAGGCTGCCATATAAATTGGATGTAAATCTAATTTATTCTTGACATATTGTCGACAACATTAATATATTTGATGGCACACCACATCGTGAATTGCACCAACACTGAAAGGAGGGATGACCAATGGCCGATTTCAGTAAGCCTAAGTCCATGGTCGACCAAATCTACTTGAGTATCTCCAAGGCAATTACCACCGGCATCTTGGAGCCGGGCTGCCGCCTGGTGGAACAGGATCTGCAAAAGGATTTTGGGGTCAGCCGCGCCCCCATCCGAGAAGCGATACGCCTCCTGGAGGCGGACGGTCTCGTGGTGGTTGACGCCTACACGAAAAAGTACGTCCGGAATTTAACCCGGGAGGATTTGACCGACAACATCCCCGTGCTGGCCTGCCTGGAAAGCCTGGCCGCCAAACTGGCCGCCGAAAAGATCACTCCGGAGCAGATCGAGGAGCTGGAAGCAATAAATCGGGAAATCCAGCATGAGTTCACCGCCGGCAATTTCGCCCAATGCGCGGCGTTGAACTTCGCCTTTCACCGGACATTCCTCAAAGTGGCGGACAACAAGGCCCTGCGCCGAGCCATCCGCTCAATCGTCAAATCCACCATGTGGCTTTGGCTGACCACCCAGTATTACAAAAACAACACCATTATTCCCTCGTCCATTGCCGAACACGGCCTAATCTTGGACGCCTTTAAGCGCAAGGACACCCATCTGGTGGAAAATCAGGTCAAGGAGCACATCGAAAACGTGCTGGACCGGTTCCTCAAACAATCCAAGTTCGACACCGAAGGACGGTACCAATTCAAAATGCCCCCCGGGCACAGCGTTAATGCGGCCCCAGACATTTAATAAAGCCCCGTCGTCAACAAAACGGCCTCATTTTGAACTTTAGAGGAAGTCCGGTTTGAATACCCTTACGCCCCTGAAGCAAATCAAGGTTTTGGATCTTACCGCGCTGCTGCCGGGCCCCTACTGCACCATGCTTTTGGCCACCCTGGGGGCCCAGGTGATTAAGGTGGAAAACCCAAAGAGCGGCGACCTGATGCGGGTCATGTCGCCCGGGGCTTTTCGATATCTGAACGGGCAAAAGGACCTTCTGTGCCTTGATTTAAAAAACCCACGGGGGCGAAAGATATTCCTTGACCTTGCGGCTGGTTGCGACGTGTTGGTGGAAGGCTTCCGCCCCGGTGTGGCCGCCCGGCTGGGAGTGGACTTCGAATCCGTGGCCAAGGTCAACGGCTCTATCATTTATTGCACCCTTTCGGGATACGGTCACAGCGGTCCTTACAGCAATTTGCCGGGGCACGACATCAACTACATGGGCGTGGCCGGTTTGTTGAGCATCTCCGGCGATCCATCCTCTGGCAAGCCGGAGTCTCCCTCCGGGCCGCAATATTCCGACTTGGCTGGTTCGTTATTCGGGGCAAACGCCATACTGGCGGCCCTGGTGGGGCGCGGCGAAAGCCGCGAGGCCCAATTCTTGGACGTCTCCCTGGCCGAGAGCACGGCCATGCTGATGATGCCGCGCTATTTGGATTACCTGGAAAAGGGCCGCCCGCCCAAACGGGAATTCATGGCCCGCGGGCCCTACGGGGTTTTTGAAACCCGCGACGGCAGATTCTTGACCCTGGGCATCGTGGAAGATCATTTCTGGGCCAACTTCTGCCAGGTGGTGGGCTGGTCTGATTTGGCCGCGGACCCGGAGCTGCGGGGATGGGACGCCCGGAACCGTCAGGCCGAGCGCCTCAAGCCTCTTCTGGAGGAGATTTTTAAAAGCCGGGACCTCAGGGAATGGCTCGAGGTCCTGACCGCCGCCGACGTGCCTGTGGCTCCGGTGCATGGCCTGGATGAATGGACACAAGATCCCCAGTTTTTGGCCCGAGGATTTTTCAAGTCAGCCTCAGACGCGGCAGAGCAGGTCACGCGGATGCCCCATTTTCCAGTCCCCGGCTTGGGCCGAAGCGCCCAAGATTCGCCCCGGGAAATGCCCCTGGGCCGGGACACGGAGAAATGGCTTCTGGCCAAAGGATTGGACCCGAAAGAAATCGAATCCCTGCGTGAGCAAAGGGTCATCTAGCGCTCGCGGCAAGGACTTTCAACTAGACCAAGGTGATTGCGTAATGGAAATTGAACTGAACCAACAGCAGCGGATCATCAAGGACAGCGTGCGCAAGTTTCTGGCCAAGGAGATAACTCCTCTGGTGGAGGATCACGAGACAGGGCGCAAGTTGATATCCAAAGACATCATCAAAAGGCTGGAGCCCTACGGCTATGCCAGCGGCCTTGTCGCGGAAGAGCACGGCGGCTTGGGCCTGGACTTTGTCAGCTACTGCATCATGGTGGAGGAGTTAAGCCGGACCTGGGCCTCTCTGCGTACCGTGGTCACCTCATCGGCTTTGGTCACCAAGCTCCTGTCGCGAAAAGGCACGGAGCGACAGCGGGAGAAGTTTCTGGACCAGCTCATGGCCATGGACGAGTTGGCCTGCTTCGCCCTTACCGAGCCTAACGTGGGCTCGGACACCAGCGCTCTGGAAGCCAAGGCCGAGCGCGACGGCGACCATTACATCCTCAACGGAACCAAGACCCTGATCACCGGCGGCAGCCTGGCTGATCTGGTGCTGGTCTACGCCAAGGTGAAAAATGACGCCGGTGGCAAGGGCATAACCGCCTTCCTGGTGCATAAAAGCGAGTCCTCCTTCGAGGCGCGCAACATCCGCAAGATGGGCATGCACTCCTCGCCGCTTTCCGAACTGGCGTTCGTGGATTGCCGGGTGCCGGCGGAAAACCGGCTGGGTGAAGAAGGCGAGGGACAGCGCATCGCCTTGAGCGGACTCAACGAGGGCAGGGTCAACGTCACCTTCGCCGTGGTGGGATTGGGACAGGCCGCTCTGGAGGCCTCCATACGCTACGCCCAGGAGCGGGTCCAGTTCGGCAAGACCATCGCTCACTTCCAATTGATCCAAGACATGATCGTGAAAATGGCCCTGAAAGTGGACACGGCCCGTCTGCTGGGTCTTCGGGCCGCAGGGCTGGTGGATCGCGGGGTGGACTGCCGGCGCGAGGCCTCCTTTGCCAAGCTCTACGCAACCGAGGCCATGGTGGAAGTGTGCAACCAGGCGATTCAAGTGCATGGGGGCTACGGATACACCGCAGAGTTCCCGGTGGAGCGATACTTCCGGGACGTGCGCCATCTAACCATGGCCGAGGGGACCACTGAAATACAGAAACTGCTATTGGGGCGGGAAATCCTCGGCGTGTCGGCCTTCGCCTAAAACTCAGGCGATCCGGACGGCGGCATCGCGCCCGCATATTAAAAAAAGGGAAGAAAAATGGATTTGGGAGTGAAAGGCAAAAGCGTCTTCATCAATGGGGGCGGAGAGGGAATAGGCGTTTTGGTGGCTCAGATGTTGGCCCAGGAAGGAGCCAACATCGCGCTTGCCGACTTGAACGTGGAAAAGGTCCAGGAAACGGCAGCCAAGGTAAAGGCCCTGGGCGGCGAGGCCATTTGGTTTGAAGTGGATGTCACCAACCAGGCGCAGGTGGAACAGGCAGTCCACAAAGCCATCGATCATTACGGCAAAATCGACATCCTCGTCCATATCCCCGGCCGGGGCGAGCGCAAGCCGTTCCAGCGCTCCAACAGGGAGGATTGGGACTTCGCCCTGAACCTCAACCTGATGGGGCCGCTGTACTCCACCAAAGCGGTGATCGACAACATGATCGCCAACAAGGGCGGCAGCATCGTCTATGTGGTGTCGGACGCGGGCCGGGTGGGCGAAGTGAACAACCCGGTGTACTCGGCGGCCAAGGGCGGAGTGATCGCCTTCAGCAAGTCCCTGGCCCGTGAGTTGGGCCGTCACTTGATTCGGGTCAATTGCGTGGCCCTGTCGGCCATGGACACTCCCGGCGGCCGCAAGTACCAGGCGCAGATCGCCGAGCGCAAAGGCATCACCCTGGAGGCGCTACAGAAGGGCTTCATGTCCAGCTACCTGATCCGCCGTTTCGGCCGTCCCCAGGATGCGGCCGACGCTATCTGCTTCCTGTGCTCAACCCGGGCAGATTGGATCACCGGCCAGACGTTGAGCGTCAACGGCGGCTACTCCCTGTTCTAGGCCCGGCCGCATTAAGGCGGGAGGTATCGATGTCTTATCAAACGATTATTTATGACAAGACCGATGGCGTGGCCACCATCACCCTGAACCGGCCCGGCAAGCTCAACACCATCAACTCGGTCATGCGTGATGAGCTGATCGAGGCCGTCGTGGATACCGGCCAGGACCCGCAAATAAGGGTTCTGATAATAACTGGCGGCCTGGAGGTCTTTTGCGCCGGCGCCGACGTGAGCGACCAGCCGGGCCCATCCACCCTATGGGACAAGCTGAGTCCCAAGCGGACCTACAGCTACTACCACCTCATCGAAGACCTGGGCAAGCCGGTGATCGCGGCCATTGCCGGCTATTGCCTGGGCGGCGGCCTGGAGCTGGCCTGCACCTGCGACATCCGTATCGCGGCCGACAACGCCAAGCTGGGCGACGCGCACACCAAGTTGGGAATCATGGGCGGGGGCGGCAGCGCCCAAAGACTGCCGCGCCTCATCGGCATTGCCCGCGCCAAGGAGCTCATCTTCAGCGGCCTGCCCATGGACCCACACCAGGCCGAGCGCATCAACCTGGTTAACCGGGTGGTGCCCACCGCCGAGCTGATGGATACGGCCAGGGAGTTGGCGGAGCTTTACAAGCAGAGGCCGCCCGTGGTGCTCAAGCTCTACAAGGCGGCCATAGATGAAGGCATGCAGATGCCCTTTGCCCAGGGCATCGACTTCGAGGCCAAGTGCGCGGCCCTGGTCAGCCTTACCGATGATTACCAGGAAGCGATCAATGCCTTTAAACAAAAGCGCAAACCTGTGTTCCAGGGGAAATAGCCGCCGCCGGCACCCCCTTTAGCAACAAGATTCATGGGAGAAAAGCGAGCAATGGGCGACAACAGCCATCAACAGATTCCCCTGAGGGAAGGCTTCTGGACCTCCGGGGCCCCGGATAGTGGTCCCAGGCTTATCGGCAGTCGCTGCACCCAATGCGGCGAGGTCTATTTTCCCAAAAAACCCAAGGGCTGGTGCGTGCATTGCCAGCAACAGACCCTGGAGGAAATACTGCTTAGTCCCAGGGGCAGAATATCCGCCGTGACTGTCGTGCGGCAGCCGCCGGCCGGCGGCTTCTACCACGGGCCGGTGCCCTATGCCTATGGGCTGGTGGATCTGCCAGACGGACTGCGGCTGGTCAGCCAAATCACCGCGGACAATTTGGAAGCCGTCCCGGTCGGCGCCGAGGCGGAGCTAGTGATCAGGCCCTTGTATCAAAATTCAGAGGGCCGGGAAGTTCTTACCTTCATGTTTACGCCAGTCGCCTGATTCGGAGGCCGCCATGAAAAACCTCAAGGAAATGCGAGAAGTCTTTGTAGCCGGCATAGGGCTTACCAAGTGGGGCGTCTATGAAGACCAGGAGTGCTACGACTTTGGGAGCGAGGCCATTTTCAAAGCCTTAGCCGATGCCGGGATGGGCTGGACTGAAGTGCAGGCGGCCTTCTGTGGCAGCGTTTACCAGGGGACGGCCTCTGGCCACCAAGCCATCAAGGAAGTCGGCTTGACGGGAATCCCCGTGGTCAACGTGGAAAACGCCTGCTCCAGCGGGGGATCGTCCCTGCGCCTGGCATATCTCATGGTCGCTGCGGAAATTTACGATGTCGTGATCGCGCTGGGCATGGAGAAAATGCCCCGGGGCCCCATACCCAGCACGGCCTTCCGGCCATGGGAGCTTGCTTCCGGTTTCAATATCCAGGTGGGCAACTACGCCCTGGAAACCGTGGAGTACATGAAGGAGACCGGCGTCACCGAGGAGGACCTGGCCAGGGTCACGGTTAAAAACCGCAAAAATGGAGCCATGAATCCCAACGCCCGCTTCCAGAAGCCGGTGAGTCTGGAAGAGGTCATGGGTTCGCGCATGGTGGCCGAGCCGCTACGCCTGTTGCATTGCTGTCCGCTGGCCGACGGCGCCGCCGCGGCGGTGTTGTGTGGCAAGGACAAGCTGAAGTCTCTATCCCGTGGGATCAAGGTTGCGGCTTCGGCCCTTACCTCCGGCGTGTACGGCGATGGCATGCCGGCCGCCGGAATTGTCAATAGCCTGAAATACCCGCCAGAGGTTGGAATCTTAGAACTGTCGGCCCAGCAGGCATACGAGGCTTCCGGCTACGGGCCCGAGGATATCGACATCGTGCAGGGCTATGACACCACCGTGCCTTCGGAGCTTTGGGGCATGGAAAAACTGGGCTTCTGCAACAAAGGCGAGGCCGCTGGCCTGCTACGGGACGGCAAGTTCGATCTTGACGGGGAGCTACCCGTGAACACGGACGGTGGCCTCATGTCCCGTGGGCATCCTTTGGGAGCCACGGGCCTGGGCCAGATTTGCGAGTTGGTCACCCAACTGCGTAATGAGGCCGGGGCGCGTCAGGTGAAAAAGGCGAGGGTCGGCTTGGCGCACGCCATGGGGGCTGGGCCCAATAGCTCCATAACCATTTTGACCCGTTGAGCCACCCTTAGGCACTTGGACCACAAAGAAAATATTTTGCCGGGTTGATTCCACCGGAGGTGTCGTAGATGGCCAAAGAACCATCAAAAGCCAGCGAATTTCGGGACTGGCTAATAAAAGTCTTGTCCGTTTTCTACGTCGCCTACGTCGGTTATTTCATAATTACCTATTTCGCCTCCCCCCAGCAGGTGGTGGTGGGGCTTATCGCGCTATCCGCCATCTTCGTCACCCTCAACCAGGTCAGGCTTTTCACCGCACGCTTAGGCGCCTGGCTCTCCGGCGGTATCGCCACTTTGCTGGTGCTGATCTGGGTGTTCATAGGCCTTTACTTCTACCTTGAATACCCGACTCTGCTCTATGAAAGAGACGGGGCAAACAACACCCTGGATTTCGTCCTGGCCGGACTGCTGATCATATTGACGATTTTCTACACTTACGTTTGCTATGGCTTGACCATCCCCCTGGTTGTAACCGCCTTCCTTATCTACGGCATCCTGGGCCAGTTCTTCCCGGGTTTTTTGTACCATCCCGGCATGCGCCTGGAGAGGCTTCTGCAGGAGACATCACTTAGTTTCAGCGGCATATTCGGCATGCTGCCCCAAGTGGGGCTCAAGTACGTAGCCATCTTCATCATCTTCGCCGGTTTTGTACGAGTATTTGGCGGGATGGATTACGTCATTGATTCAGTGCGCCGGCTGTCTCGCAGAAACGAGCGCATGATCCCGCAGATCAGCGTGCTGGCCAGCATGATATTCGGCTCTTTTACTGGCAGCGCGGCAGCCAACCTGGCCGGCACCGGCGCCTTTACCATTCCCCTCATGAAAAACCACGGCATCCCACCCAAGGTCGCGGGAGGCATAGAGGCGACTGCTTCGGCCGGTAGCCAGATCATGCCGCCCATCATGGGCACCACCGCGTTTGTGATTGCCGAGTATCTAGGCATTCAATATTTGGACGTCGTGGTCGCGGGTGTGTTCCCGGCGATTCTTTTCTACTTTTCCATAATGGTCGCTGTCTACATCATAACCCTCCTCTACATGAAGCCGACCGATAACATCAAGCGCGCATCAGAGAAGGATCAAGATGTTGCCGGGCAGGGATCACTTGCGGATGGCCTCTGCCTGGCCTTGGGCATGGGGACCATTTTCTATTTGCTGATTATGCCCAAGTTGGACGCAATGACCTGCGGATTCTACGGCGTAGCAGTCTATTTGGCCGCGCAAATTTTATTGCGCGTGGCGGTTCCTTCGCGTCGCAAGCCGGCCAAAGAATTGGCCGACACCGTGATCGATGGGGCCGTGCGGGCCGCTGCCGGAACGGCACCCATCATATTGTTGCTGGCTTGCTTAGGCATCGTTGTCAAGATTTTGGTGGGTTCGGGCCTCTCCACCCGCCTGTCCTCTGGCCTGGTGGAACTTGGCGGCAACCAGATGGTGCCGGTTATTTTATTGGTAATGCTGGTTTGCATTCTTTTCGGGATGGCGGTGACCACTGTGGCCGCCTACATTCTCACCATTATCGTAGCCGCGCCGGCCCTGCAGTCCTTCGGAATCCCGGAATTGGCCACTCACTTCGCCATCTTCTATTTCGCCATGCTTTCCGCCATCACTCCGCCGGTGGCCGGTATCATCCCCATCGCCTGCGGCCTCAGCGGATCTGGGTATATGGAAACCGCTTGGGAGGCCATGAAGCTTGGCGTGGCCAAGTACCTGCTGCCCTTCTGTTTCATTTTCCAACCAAACCTACTCAAGCTTGACGGAGATGGCCTTGTGGCCTTCATACGCGTCGGGGTGGGAATCATCGCCATCACCATCGGTTTGCAAATTAAATATCCCGGAATAATGGCCGCCGGACTGAGGGTCCTCTTGCTGGTCTTGGGCTTCTTTACCCTCTTCTCGTCACATGCTGGCCTAGCCTGGGGCTCCATGGTGATGAACGTAATCGTTATCAGTTTCATGGCCGTTCTTTGGAAAAAGAAGCTAGGCGCGAAACCGGCATAAGGAGAATGCTTTTAAAAGTTACTCATGGTGGTGGGCAACGCCTCTCAGGGTCACCTGAGGGAATCAGCGTATCTTTTAATAAGGAAGGGAAGCTCATGTTATTCAAAGGCCTCAAAATGAACATTTCCATTTGGATGGTTGGCTTGGCCTTGGCCGCGGGGGCCTTGGTCATTCCGGTCAAGGCTTCCGCGGGCGACACCTTGATCATGAACATCAACCGCGAAGGCACCGCTGGCTATGCCGTTGGAACCACTATCGCGAAAACCGTAAGCAAATACTCGAGCCTGCGGATATCGGGCATACCCTATTCCTCGCCCGTGGCCGGTTTCAGGGACGCCGCTGAAGGCAAATGCGCCATTCCCTATGGCAGCGGTGTGGACTTATGGCAGGCGTTCAACGCCAAGGGCCCTTACGCCCAGACGCCACTCAAGAATAAAATTTATCAGGGGTTTTACTACTTTGACGCCAACCTCTTTTGGATCACCCGGGCCGACCGCGACGACATTAAAAGCCTGACTGACATTAACGGTAAAAAGGTCTTCCCCGGCAAGATGGGTAGCGGCATATCCGAGGGCTTCAAATACATGCTAACGGCCCTGGACATCAAGATGGGAAAAAACGTCCAGATGGGCTACATGGATGCGGCCAATGCCCTGAAGTCGGGTTTGGTGGATGTCGTTGGCGTGTATCTGGTTGCCCGCGCCAAGGCCATGCCCAGTTGGACCCAGAATATCGAGTCCCAGGTGAAAATCAAAATTATCGAACCCAACGAGGCGGAGGTGAAAAAGCTGGCGACAGAACTGGGCAAGTACGGCATCGGTTTTGAAAAGCTGGCCACGCCCTTCAAACAGGACACGGGCATCAAGGGTAAGACTACCTGGATGGGCGTGGAGTGGTGGGGCTGGCACTTTGGCTCGGAGGTCAAGGCCGATGATGCCTACACATATTTAAAGACCATCTTTTCTCCTGAGGCGCAAGCCGATTTCAAGAAGGGCCACAAGTTCTTCAGGGGCATCACCGACCCTAAATTTGCCCGGGAAATGCAAGAAAAGGGCATAAGCGCCGTTCAGGGCGTACCGGTACACCCAGGGGTGGCCAAGTATCTGAAGGAGGTCGGCCTTTGGAGAACCGAGTGGAAGGTGGGCAAGTAGTAAGTCTTGCCCCGACTTTCTCACTGGCGGCGGGCCAGCGCGCCCGCGGCCAGTTTTCATCACCGGCCCGCGAAAAAACCAACGCCCTGGGGAAGTTCCATATGCGCACCGAAGATTTCCAAGGCCTGGAAGAACAGGTGGTTCAAAAAGGGCTTTGCACAGCTTGCGGCCTGTGTGTGGGCGCTTGCCCGAGCGGATGTCTTGAATGGGACATGGAGCAAGAGGAGCCATATTTAAGCGGCGAATGTCTCGCTTGCGGCATATGCGGCCTTGCCTGTCCCGGGGCGTTGATCCCCCTACCCTTGCTGGAAAAGAAATTTTTTGGTCGAGCCCGCGCCCAAGAGGAAGAATATCTCGGGGTTTACACAGCCTTGCTCAGGGGGCATGCCAAAGATGAGTCTCTGCGCCGCGCCTCGGCCAGCGGGGGGATGACTTCCGCCCTCCTTATCTACGCCATGGAGCAGGGGCTTATAGATGCGGCTGTGCTCGCAGGGATGGACCAACAGCGCCCCTGGCGCACCCTGCCTTTGCTGGCCAGAACCCCTGATGAGATAAGAAAAGCCGCGGGCTCGAAGTATCAGCTGTGCCCTTCCTTGGCGGGACTGAAGCAAGCGAAGCCCGGCGAAAAGCTCGCCGTGGTGGGGTTGCCGTGCCAAGTGCATGGCCTGCGCAAACTGGCGGCCTCCGGAGAGGCGGAGGGTCTAAGCAATAACATCGTTTTCATCCTAGGCCTGTTCTGCGGAGCCAACACCTCCTATCGCGTGACCGAACACGTGATAGGCGAATTCAGCGACGTGAGGCTTGAAGACATAACCAAGCTGGTTTACCGGGGAGGACGCGACTCCCAGGACATCAAATTGCTATGTACCGACGGTTCCGTAACGACCATCTCCAACCTCGACCGGGTCAGCAATTACCTCTGGCTAATCAGGGACCGTTGCCGCATGTGCCCTGACTGGACCGCGGAACTGGCCGACATCTCCTTGGGGGATATCTTCGCCGGAGGGCAGGAGGGGCCCTGGAAGAAAATTCCTCATTGGAACGGCTTCATCGTGCGCAGCCAAAAGGGAGGCGAGTTGGTGGAGCATGCCCGGCAAGCCGGGGCTATTGCCGTGGGGCCGTTGGAGGAGGCGGCCTTTTACGGCAACATCGGCTTCGAGTCCAAAAAGCATGGGGCGGTTTACAACCTGCAGCAACGAAGCCGCCACGGCTGGCCCACCCCGGATTTTGGCTGCCAGTTTAACTGGCGTCATCGCAAAAGGGCTCCTTTCCGAATCGATCTGACTGAGTAACCGCCCCGAAATAACGGAGAGCATCATGCAAAATATTGCCGAGTTGCTGGGATGCCAATATCCCATCATCCAAGGCGCGATGGGAGTTATCTGCAACCCGGAGATGGTTGCGGCGGTTTCCGAGGCCGGGGGCTACGGCGTCTTGGGATCGGCCTTCCAGGAAGATGCCGAGGAGTTGCGCCGCCAAATACAGCAGGTTCAGACCCTGACCGGCAAGCCATTTGGGGCCAACCTTACGGTCTTGAACCCCCGCTGCGCCGAGATGGCCCAAGTCATGGTGGAGATGGGTATCAAGGCCATTACCACCAGCGCGGGAGACCCCGGCCCTTTGGTCCAAATGCTCAAGCCGCAGGGGGTCAAGGTCCTGCATGTTTGCCCCACTGTGGACAAGGCCAAGAAAGCACAGGCCGCGGGGGTGGATGCGGTTATCGCCGAAGGGGCCGAATCGGGTGGCATCCAGGGCCATGACGCGGTTTCAACCATGGTATTGGTGCCGGCGGTGGCCGACGCGGTGACGCTGCCGGTGGTGGCGGCGGGAGGCATCGGCGACTCGAGAGGTTTCCGCGCCGCCTTGGCCCTGGGAGCCAAGGGGGTTCAGGTGGGAACCCGCTTTATCGCCTCGGCCGAATGCATCGCCCATGAAAACTACAAGGCCATGATTTGCCAAGCAACGGAGACGGACACCATCTTGATCGACCGCACCGACAGGATAATGGTGCGCGTGTTGCCCACCGCCTTGGCCCAGCGCCTGCGGGAAGACCCAAGCGGAGGACGTTCCGCGGCCATTCCCAGGCAGAATATCGGCAAGGCTTGGATTCAGGGCGACCTGGACGCATACACCTTGGCCGCCGGTCAGGTGGCCGGAATCGTACATGAGGTCAAAACGGTGCGCGAGATAATCGAGGAAATGGTTTCGCCTTACGAAGCCTGATGCTTTCAGATTTAATGTTTTTTAAAAAACGGGGCCGTCTCAAGTTATGGGAAGGCCGGGGACTGACCCAGCCGAGCAAGAGGGGTGCATGCCATGATGATAAATGTCGCCAGGCTTATGAAACAGACTGCCCGCCGCTATTGGAACTCGCCGGCGCTTTACAACGTGGAAAGGAACCGGAGGTTCACCTTTGGCCAGTTGCACGAGTTGACCAACCAAGTCTGTCACGTCCTTCAAGGCAAGTTCGGCCTGGGAAATGGCGACCGCTACGCCACCTTGTTGGAAAACGATAACATGGGTCTTTTGCATCTTTGGATGGCCAAATCCAAAGCTACCGCTTTGTGGATGGGTATTCGCGACTCCCGGCAGGAGCATCTGCATCAGGTCGATTGGGTGAACGCGCGGCTGGCGTTTATCGAAGAAAGGCTCGTGGAGGAATATTACGACGATCTGCGTGGCAGGGGCATAAGCATGGTGTCCATGGACAAGCCCACCCGGCCCATGGAGGGCGTGTATTACTTTTGGGACTTGGTGGCACAGGCCTCCACCACGGACCCGGACGACGAATTTATATATGAAGACGCAAGCAAACATATTGCGATCATGAGGTTCACCGGAGGAACCACCGGTCAAGCCAAATGCACCATGTATAGCATTTCCAACATGTTCAGCGCCGGCCTCAACCCAATCCACTACATCGAACTTTATCCTTTTGATCAACCCAAAGCCATACTGTCTACCCCCATCACTCACGCCTCCGGCGCCGTAGTCCTGCCCGCCTACTTCAAGGGCGGCGAGACCATAACCCTCAACCGGGTGGACATTGATCTAATGTGTCAAACGGTAGCGCGATCCAAGGCCGATTTGATTTACACTGTTCCCACCGTCCTCTACCGCATGCTCGACATGGGCCTGCCCAAGAAATACGACTTGAGCAGCCTGAAAACCATCCGATACGGATCATCCCCCATCTCCCCGGCCAAACTGGAAGAATTGATTGGGCAGTTCGGCCAGATTTTCGTGCAAGGATACGCATCCACCGAATCGTGGCCGCCGGCCACGGTGCTGGGACGCAAGGATCACGCCTTTGAAACCGAAGAGCAGAGGCGCATCCTGAAATCCGTGGGGTCGCCTGTGCCAGGGGTGGAGGTGATGATCTGCGACGACTCGGGCCAAGAGCTGTCCTCTGGCCAGGAAGGAGAAATCTGGATCAGAGGCGGCAACACCATAGCGGGCTACTACAACGACCCAGAGCAGACGCGGGCTAATTTCAGCGAAAACGGTTTCTGGAAATCAGGCGATATCGGTTATTGCGACGAGTTCGGGCGCATCTATCTGGTAGACCGCAAAAAGGACATGATCATAACCGGCGGTTTCAACGTTTACGCCCAAGAAGTGGAAAACGTCCTCAATGCCCATCCCACCATTCAAAACTCAGCCGTGGTTGGGATGCCCGATGATTATTGGGGTGAGGCCGTGTGCGGAGTGGTGGTGCTAAAGGATGGCGCTTCGGCCAGCCAAGAGGATATCCTCGCGTTTTGCAAGGAAAACCTGACCCGCTACAAGGTGCCCAAGAGCATCGAGTTTGTCAACGAACTGCCGCTTAGCGCGGTGGGCAAGGTGCTGCGCCGCGAGGTGAGAAAGAAATACTGGGACAAGTCGCAACGGAACATTCATTAGGTTGTCTTTGGACAATCCAGCGCGACGCAGTACAATCTTCTGGCGGTTGGCCCCATTAATGATCACTCCGGATAAAAGAAAAATGTGTGTCTAAATGATCGAAGAGGTTTCGCCCGGCTTGTTCCGGGTCAACATCCCGCTCCCCAACAGCCCCCTGAAGTACCTTAACTCCTATTTTGTCTTGGGATCGCCACGCAATCTTATCGTGGACACGGGGCTTAACCGGCCAGAGTGTCTCGAGGCAATGCGGCAAGGGATAGAGGAGTTGGGGGTGAATCTGGAGCGCACCGATTTTTTCATAACCCATCTGCACGCCGATCACTTCGCGCTCACCCCCAAGATCGCCAAGGAGGGCAGCCGCATATTCTTCAACCGCCCGGAGGCCGAGATCATAGAGGCTGGCGGCGGTTGGGAGCCGATGATCGAGTATGGCGGCTTGAACGGTTTTCCCCGAGATGAACTGGAAGCCGCCCTCAACAACCATCCTGGCTACAAGTTTGGCTCCGAGTGGGTGCCGCAGTTGAGTCTAATCAACGATGGCGACATCCTGTCCGTGGGCGATTACAACTTCAGCTGCCTGCTGACCCCGGGCCACACCCTTGGCCACACCTGCTTATGGGAAGCGGACAAAGGGATATTGCTGGCCGGAGATCACATCCTGGACGACATAACCCCCAATATCCAGTGCTGGAAAGACGACTGTGATCCGCTGGCAAATTATTTGGACAGCCTGGACAAAGTGTCTCATCTCAAAGTGAAGCTGGTCCTTCCCGGTCATCGGCGTCTCATTAACGACTGTGGGCGGCGGATAATCGAATTAAAGGATCACCACCACCAACGGCTGGATGAGATAGTAGGCATTCTGGCTTCGAGCCCCTTGAGCGCCTATCAAACCGCCGCTCGGATGAGTTGGGATATCAACTGCCGTTCCTGGGAAGAGTTCCCCGTGGCCCAGAAGTGGTTCGCCACCGGAGAGGCCCTTGCCCACCTGCGCTATCTGGAGTGCAAACAGGTTGTACGCCGTGGCGAGGAATCGAGGCTGACCACTTTCCACATTGCGGACTAGGGGCACGCCCTGCCAGGCAAGCCATCATTTTTTTATATATTTTCTTTCAACTCCTCCTTGCCCAACATTCCCAAGAGGTGCCGGCCACCGGCTGAGATGAGAATGCACCTTTGACCAACGGAACGAAAATGGGCTACTATTTTTGAAATATGGGGAAGCGTGATCTTCACCGTGGGTTTTGCACAAAAACCATTGTCGGGATACGGCAAACGGCCTTTAGACGCTGATCGTTGGTGCGATGTTGTGCATCCTGTGGCATCAGCACGGCAAGGGCGGGAAAAACGCGTAACCTGTCGTGTGATTCAGGGTGAAATCAATGACAGCCAAAAATGAAAGCGGTCGCGTGAAGCGCAAAAACACTCTTTTGGGGGACAGGTTGCAACTTTTCCCAAAAACGCTGTTGATTTTTGCCGTCATAACCGCCGGGGCGCTCTTTGCCGCAGTCCCGCATTCCCTGGCCCAACAGGGCGGAGGCGCCTCGGCGCCGGATTATGCCGGCAAGGTGCAGCAACTGCAAAAGGTCATCGAGTTGCAGCAGCGCCAACTCGAGGCGCAACAAAAGCAATTGGAGCAGCAGCGCAACATGCTCCAATCACTACAAAAACAGGTACGCGGCTTGGTGGAGGCCGGCGCGGAAAAAACCGCCGAAGCCCAGCGGCCGGAAGTTAAAACCACCGGCAGACTGGCAACGGCTGCCGTGACTTCATCCAAGGCCCCGCAGCCCGATTGGCCGGGGTCTTTCGAGGTGCAGGGATCGAAGACCCGTTTCGCCTTGGGCGGCTTTGCCCAGTTGGATGTGATCCACGACACCGGCGCCATCACCACTCCGACCGACTTCGTCACCTCCGCCATCGTCACCCGGGGCGCCACCAAGGCCCAGGGGTCGAGCGGCAAGACCAATTTCAGCGTCAAGACCACCCAGCTATGGCTGGAGACCAGAACCCCGGTGGAGCAGGGGCATCTGAAGACCTATGTCTCCATGGACTTTTTTGCCAATGCCCAAAGCACCACCCCCGATTTCCGGATGCGCGAGGCCTACGGCGAACTGACCAAGTATGTGTTTGGCGGAGACCTGCTGGCTGGTCAAGCCTGGTCCACGGCTTATTACGGCGTGGCCTGGCCCAATATCCTGGATTACGAGGGGCCCAACGCCGAGGTCGGCCAGCGGGTGCCGCAAATTCGCTGGAGTCGACAGCTTGACCAGGGCCTCATCTTGAAATTGGCTTTGGAAACCCCCACTGAGCATTCCATCCAGGGGGCGGATCTGCTCACCGCCTGGCCCGATGGGGTGGCTTCCCTGGAGTGGATTGCCGGCCCGCTCAAGTTTCAGGGCTCGGCCATGGTGCGCGATCTGCGCGCCAGCTTAAACGACGGCCCCACCGAGACCGCCCTGGGCTGGGGCGTGGTGGGCAACGGCAACCTGGGGCTTCCCTTTCTGCATGAAGGGGACAATCTGACCTTCTCCATTTCTTATGGCCAGGGTATGGGCTCCACCATAAACGACTCTCCGCCCGACGCCTTTTACGACTCCACCAACAACAGCCTGGAGGTCCTGCCGGTTTGGGGATATTACCTGGCCTACGAACACAAATGGGCCAAGACCCTCAGCTCGGTGGTTCTCTACGGCGCGCTCAAGGTGGATAATGCCGACAACCAGCCCTACGACTCCTACCACTCCACCCAATATTCCTGCGCAAACCTGATCTGGCAACCATCCAGCCGGTGGCTTTTTGGCGGTGAACTGCTCTGGGGCGAACGCGTGGACAAAGACGGCGCCAGCGGCGACGACACCCGCTTGCAACTGACCACCAAGTTCACGTTCTAAGCCCAGGCCGCAACTCTCAAACCGGCCACGCTGGTTCGTCCCAACCCAATCCCTTGCAGGCCGCCTCTGGGCAGGGACTGCCGTCCGCGCCGTCTGAGTCGCTGGCAAGGAACTCCAAATGGGCTTGCCAATCATAAGAGGAGCCTTGTCGTTTGCAATGTCCCCGGCAAGCCGTATGGATTCCTGTATAGCCGCCTCGGTTTGGCCAAGGGGTCTGCAAACCCAAAGGAGCGTTACGGGGTTTTCAATGAGGGGCGAAAGCTCGGCTTCGCGCACGTTGGGCCACGTGGCCTCAACTATTTGATTGGGGCCGGTGATTAAAAGGGCATGGCTTGGCACCAACCGGCCTGCTTCTTGGTTGGCCCGGTCAGTTTCCAAGGCTGTATTGTTGTGAAGGGATGTGACAGGGCGCACGGCAAATCCAACGTCCCCGCTCTGGCAATTATGCTGGTAACTGGACTCAACGCAAAGTAATTTGGCACACCAAAAAAGTATCTTGATCCTCTGAATTAAATTGGGCTACTATACGCAAGCTAAGGTAATGTATTTACCGCTAGATTTTCAGTGAGAAATTGCTTTGCCTGGTAGGCAACGAAGCCTTTGGATGCGGCCCAACCGCGCGATAATGTGCATCGGGAGTATCAAAAGGCTCAAAATGGGGCGAAGCGCGGCGGCTGCCCGCATAATCTCGGTTCATTGTGACGCTTATCGCATAAATGGAGCCATTTTAATGCCAAATGCAAACCACGCGGACAAATCAGTTTGGAACACAAACGCTGGTGATCATCGCCCTATATATATTCGTTGGCTCATTTCTTTGTGGTGTAACTACAACTGCCACTATTGCTTTCAGCGAACTAGGAACCGTAAAATATCTTATATAAAACACTATCAACTTTTACGTTATCCAAGCTTGTTAAAACGTTTTGTTACCAATTTCGGCCACACTCATTCGCATGCATTTGATAATTACCGGCCACAGCAATGGGTAGAATCTTTCTCAGCTTTATCACCGCGTGGTGTTTCTATAACTATCACAGGGGGAGAGCCATTCCTCGACAGAAAAAATTTTTATATTTTATTAAAAAATCTCTGTGAAATGGAACACATAAAATGCATTAGGATTGATACTAATGGGTTTTGGTCACCCGAAAAGTATGCTGGCATTAATTGGGATAAAATTGAGTTAAACATTTCATTTCACCCAACGATGATATCCGCTGATAAATTCATTGAAAATATTAAAGAAAAAAAAGGGGCGGGGATCAATGTCGGCATGGTTAATTTCGTTCTACACCACAAACAAATAGAAGATTTTTTTGTCATTAAAAATGCACTCGAGAGGATTGATGTCTTTACAAATGTAAATGTATACACTGGACCAGACAAACAAACCGATGAAATGTTAGAAATTTACAGTCAACTACTGCCAGAAATTGATTTCCAACTGAAATCACATACTAAGAACAGTAAAGGCCACTTATGCGCATATCCTGTCTATGCGTATAGTTTGGATCCTATGGGTATAATAAGTGTTGGATGCTTCCCCCAAAAAAGCGGCCATTTTGTTAAAAACAATTTACCAGAGCGTTTTTTAAAACAAACGCCATGCCCTAACTCTTTCTGCAATTGCTTGGACATGTATAGCTTTTCTAGCTTAACTAATCGGGCAATAAATTACGATATTTTAGCTAACTATGTTCGTTCATGTATTAATCATAGAAAATCATCGCTGGACACTGTTGCAAACGAAGAAATCTCCGACCGATACTGAATATAAAATTGCTTTAATGAGTTACTTCTTCGTAAACTACCTCGATAGTGAAGCAGTCACAAAATATTGTTGACCCTCTATTCGTTTTTTGGGGACTCCTAGTTTGAGGCCGATGCATAAATCCAGAATACTCATTTAAGATGAATAGTAATGTAAAAGCAGTAAGATGAACTTGATTACATCAGAATGTGGCTGGAAGTGTAAAGAATGGGCAAAGATTTGGAACTAGCGTAGCCTTTTTGTTTAAGGCCCCGCCGCCTTCAGCCTCAAGTTGTCCCATATCGGAAAATCGTACAACCGATCCGGTGACACATAGCCCTTTGGCCAGATGCACGGGATGCCTCATTGGTTTGGTAAAATTCAATCCAAACCGAGATTCCTACTTTAAATGCGCTATTTGCTATTTACAGTTCATTGATATTATTATTAATAATTGAAATTGTACTATACAACCAATTAAGTGTTGCAACGTACTCGGGGTTGTTGCATTCTTAAGATGTTGGAGGAGCCTGGGCCATTCGTCGGTTAGCCTGCGGGGGACCAGAGACCTCGATTCAACCCATGGGAGGCGATTCAAGTGGGCAGGCCCAAATCCCAAAACCGGCGCGGCGAAGCTCCGTTACCCGCCTATTACAGACTCCAGATGGAACTGCTCAAGGGCATCGAAAACGGCCGTTGGGCTCCTGGAGAGGCCATACCGCCCGAGCGCAAGATCGCCGAAGACTTCGGGGTCAGCCTGGGCACGGTGAACCGCGCCCTGGCCAACTTGGTCAACGACGGCTACCTCAAGCGCATCCAGGGCAAGGGCACCTTTGTGGCCGGCACCACCATCCCCCTGGAAAGCGTGCGCTACACCAGGCTGCGCCGGGATTTCGGCGACCCCGACCCCCGTTTCAAGATCCAGGTGCTGGGGATGGAGGCGGTGCCCGGCTTCCAGCCGGCCAACCGCCTGCTGAAGCTCAGAAGCACCAGCAAGCTGTGGCGGGTGCGGAGGCTATTCGTAAACCGCAAGGGCCCCCTCATGTACTACGTCTCCTACCTGCCTCAGCGCCTGTTCAAAGATCTGGGTCAGATAGTAGCCCCCCTCATGGAAAAGATGACCCTGTACGAAATCATCGAGAAGAAGTACGGCCTGCCGACCGTCTTCAACCAGGAGTTGTTCAGCGCCGTGGCCGCCGGCCAGGAGGAGGCCGAGGTGCTGGGCGCCGAGGCCGGGACGCCGGCCCTCAAGATCGAGATGCTTTCCTTCACCTACAAGGAAAAACCATACGAATACCGGATCAGCTACTGCATCACCGGCGACAACAAAATGTTCCGCGAGATGTAAGGGCGGCCCGGTCCGTTTCTGGGAGATGAGATGGCTTACGACTATCCAGTAATCAACGCCGATGTGGTGGTGGTGGGAGGCGGCAGCGCCGGGGTCATGGCCGGCATCCGGGCCAAGGAGGTGGCCCCGGACCAGGAGGTCATCGTCCTGGAAAAAGGCGACGCCAAGTATTCCGGCTGCATCGCCCGGGGCATGGACGCACTAAACATCGTGGCGGTTCCCGGGATCAGCTCCCCGGAGCTATATGTGGAGTCCAACCGGATGGCCTGTGAAGGCATCATGGACGAGCCGGTGAACTACCGCATGGCCGAGCGCAGTTGGCCGCTGATGAAAAAGCTCATCGACTGGGGAGTCTGCTTCCCCACCGACGACAAGGGCGAATACGAGATTCTCCAGGTGCACCCCAAGGGCCGCTTCTGCGTGACCATGAAGGAGCCGGAGCTCAAGTCTATCCTGCACCAGCGCCTGGTGGAGGGCGGAGCCAAGGTGTTCAACCGCACCATGGCCGCCGAGATATTGGTGGAGGACGGCCGGGTGGCCGGGGTCATCGCCATGAACGTGCGCACCGGCGAGGTGATGGTCATCCGCGCTCCCAGCGTGATCCTCAGCGCCGGAGGCACCGCCCGCTTCGGCCTGCCGGCCAACGGCAACCTCTACGGGGTCTACGACTTCCCGGGCAACACCGGCGACGGCTACTGCCTGGCCTACCGGGCCGGGGCCGAACTCAGCGGCCTGGAATACACCCTGTACTACTACATAACCAAGGACATCAACGCCCCGCTGCTCTACATCACCCTGACCCGCGGGGCCCATCTGCTCAACGCCATGGATCAGCGCCGGGACAAGGAGCACCCCTCCATCAAGAGCATGTGCATGGAGGACTTCTTCGACCGCACCGGCCCCCTGCGCATCCGCATGGACCACCTGCCAGAGGAAAAGATCAAGGAAATCGAAGAGATCCTCTTCACCACCGAGCGCCCGGCCTGCGAGCGCTTCCACGCCGGGCGGGGCAACGACTTCCGCACCGGCGAGATCGAGCTGTGGCCCACCGAGGTGTACCTCTGCGGCGGGCACGGCATGACCGGGGTGCGCATCAACGAGCGGGGCGAGAGCAGCCTGCCCGGCCTCTACGCCGCCGGCGACACCTCCCTGTGCGCCCGGGGCCACCTCTCCGGAGCCTTTGTCTATGGCGAGATCTGCGCCGAGAGCGGCAGCGAATTCGCCAAGGCCAACGGCTTGACCGATTTCAACCCGGCCCAGGTTGATGCCTTTTGGGTCCGGCGGGAAAAGCGCCTGTCCCAGGGCAAGAACCCCATCGCGGTGGAGGAATTCGAGTTCAAGGTGCGCCGCATCATCACCGACTACCTGACCCCGCCCAAAAACGAATACAAGCTCAAGCGGGTGCTGTGGTGGATGGATCGTTTCCGGCGCGAGTTGGACGAGATGGTCTTCGTCAAGGACATGCACGACCTTTTCAAAACCTACGAGGTGGCCAACATCATCCAGTGCGCCACCTTGAGCGCCGCGGCCTCTTTGGAGCGCACCGAGAGCCGCTGGCTTCCCTGGCACTACCGCGCCGACTTCCCGGAAAAAAACGACGCCGATTGGCTAAAGCACATCGTGCTCAGTCAGGGCGAGGGGCCCGGCGAGGTCAAGATTCAGCACAAAGACATCATCAAGATGCCGGCCTAGGGAGAGCGTCATGCGTATAAATCTGCTCGAGGCCCTGTCCGACAACATCGTGGTCAACAAGGACAAGTGCACCGCCTGCGGCGTGTGCGTGGACACCTGCATACTGGACAACCTGCGCCTGAAGTTGGCCCCGTGCCGCCAAGCATGTCCCCTGGGGGTCAACTGTCAGGGCTATGTCCAGCTAATCCTGCGCGGCGAGGACCAGGCCGGCCTGGAAATGGTGGAGCGCGAGCTTCCCTTCCCGGGCATCCTGGGCCGCCTGTGCTCGGCCCAGTGCGAGGCCGGCTGCCAGCGCAAAAAAGAAACCGGCGAGGCTGTGGCCATCCGGGCCCTGAAGCGCTATTTGAGCGATGCGGCGGACGCGGGCGAGGTCCGCGTGCCGGACAAGGAACCGGCCAGCGGCAAGCGTTGCGCGGTGGTGGGCTCGGGCCCGGCGGGCATGTTGGCCGCCTGGGACCTCCTGGTCAAGGGCCACGCGGTAACGGTCTTTGACTCCGAGCCCGAGCCCGGCGGCATGCTGCGCTGGGCGGTTCCTTCCTTCCGCCTGCCCTCGGAGGTGCTTTCCGCCGAGTGGGCCAAGCTCCAGGCCCTGGGTGTCCAGTTCAAGGGCAACGCCGCCCTGGGCCGCGATATCTCCTTGGAGGAATTGAGCCGCGATTACGATGCGGTGGTGGTGGCCGTGGGCTGCCCCCGTCCCAAGCGCCTGGGCATCGACGGCGAGGACGCCCAGGGCGTCAGCCACGCCCTGGAGCTGCTCAAGGCGGTGCGCTCGGGCCGCCCGCCCCAGATGAGCGGTTCGGTGGTGGTGGTCGGCGGCGGCGAGGTGGCCCTGGACGCGGCCCAGAGCGCCCTGCGCCTGGGTGCGGAAACGGTCACCGTGGTCAGTCTTGAGGACCGCCAGGGCATGCCCGCCAGCCCCGATGCCCTGGCCCTGGCCGAGGCCGAAGACGTGGTGTTGGACGGCTCCTGGGGCCCCACCCGCATTGTGAGCGAGGGGGGCGTGGTCACCGGGTTGGAGCTCAAGCGCTGTTTGGGAGTGCTGGACGAGCAGGGCAACTTCGCCCCCAGCTTTGACGAGTGCTCCCTTAAGACCATGGAGGCCGACGCGGTGATCGTGGCCATCGGCCAGGAGCGCGACGCGGCCCTGCCCGGCGGCCCCGGCTCCTGCGACCCGCGCACCCTGCAAACCCCGGTGGCCAACGTGTTTTTGGCGGGCGACGCCTTGAGCGGGCCCAGCACCATAGTGGAGGCCATGGCCTCCGGCCGCCGGGCGGCCGAGAGCGCCCACCGCCTGGTCGCCGGCCAGCACCTGAGCTACGGCCGGGATTACCCCGGGCCGGTGGAGACCGAATTCGACATAGACACCAGCCGGGGCTCCGACGCCGGGCGGGTGGCAACGCCCCTGCACCGCCTGGCGGGCGCGGGCGACTTCGCCGAGGTGGAACTGGGCCTGAGCGCGGAGCAGGCGCGGGTGGAAGCGGGCCGATGCTATAGCTGCGGGGCTCCCTTTGGCAAATACCGCACCTGCTGGTTCTGCCTGCCCTGCGAGGTGGAATGCCCCCAGGAGGCCCTTTGGGTGGATATCCCCTATTTGCTTCGCTAAGGGATTAATCAAGTCTCTTTTTTAGCTAAAGGCAATTATTGTCTGGGAGGAAAATCATGAAAAAGTTGCTGGTGGTGCTGACCTGCTGTCTGGCCCTGGCCCTGGCGGCCGTGCCTGCGTTGGCCAAGGACTACCCCACCAAGCCCATCACGGCCTACGTTCCCCTGTCGGCCGGCGGGACCACCGACGTGTTCGTGCGCACCATAGCGCCCTACATGGAAAAATATCTGGGCAAGCCGCTTATTCTGGTGAACAAGCCCGGCTCCGGCGGCGCGGTGGCCATCTCCACCCTGGCAAAGGCCAAGCCCGACGGCTACACCTTCTCCTGGGCCAACCTGCCCACCCTGGTGACCATTCCCCAGATGCGCAAGCTGACCTACGACCCCAAGGAGCTGGTCTACATCGCCTCGCCCATGCACTATGACTACGTCCTGTATGTAGCCAAGGACTCGCCCTTCAACAGTCTCAAGGAACTCATCGACTTCGCCCGCAAGAATCCGGGCAAGGCGACCTACGGCACTCCTGGTCTGGGCACCACCAACCACCTGGGCGTGGCTTGGCTGGCCAATCACGAGAAGGTCAAGATGGTCCCCATCCCCTTCAAGGGCAACCCCAAGTCGGTGGCCGCAGTCCTGGGCGGCCACGTGGTGGCCTGCAACACCTCCACCACCGCCTCGGTGTCCTCGTTCAAGGGCGGCAAGCTCAAGCCCCTGGTCATCATGAGCGCCAACCGCATCCCCCTGACCCCGGACACCAAGACCCTCAAGGAACTGGGCTACGACTTCAGCCAGTTCTCCTGCCTGGGCGCTGTGTTCCCCAAGGGCACCCCCGAGCCCATTCGCAAAAAAATCGAGGAGGCGATCAAGTTCGCCTTGTCCCAGCCCGAAGTGCAGAAGAAAGCCAAGGATGAGCTCTACGTGAGCATCGACTTCCTGGACGGCAAGAAGTACCGGGAGCTTTGCGACCAGTACTGGGGCATCTGGGGCGGCATCCTCAAAGAGGTCGGCCTGAAGAAATTCTAGGATGATCCGGGGCGCCGTGGCGCCCCGAGATTGGCATAACCCAACGAACCACGGCGGCCGGCTCCCCCAGGAGCCGGCCGGCCGGACGAGGGGTCCCATGAACGCACGGTCAGAGCTGTCCATCGCCGGCGTGCTCATCGGCTTCAGCTTGCTCAACTATTTCTACTTGATACCCACCCAGGTGGTGGCCGAAGGCTCCTCGCCGGTCTATCCCATGTTGGTCAACACCATGCTTTTGTGCTTCTCCCTGGCCTATATGGGGGATGGCATCCGCTGCTGGCGCCAGCAAAAGAAGGCCGAGGGCGAAGGGCAAGCCTGCTCCACCGGCGGGGGCAAGGTGATGATGCGGCCCCTGGCCATGCTGGTGGTCACCGGGGCATGGGTGCTCAGCATGGAGTACCTGGGTTTCATCATCTCCACCTTTGTTTTCCTGATCATCGCCTCGCGCATCTTCGGCTCCAAGAGCTGGAGCAAGGCCCTGATAATGAGCGTGGCGATGCCCTTGATCATCTATTTTGTGTTCCGGGTATTAAACGCCTTGTTGCCGGAAGGCCCGGCCGAGGAATTGATCAACCTGATTCTGGGCTGAGACGGGCAGGCGGAGTTAAACCATGGGCGAGATATTCAATCATCTTTGGGATGGGGCAGTTTATGCCCTGTCGGCATGGAACATCCTGGCCATCATCATCGGCTACATCATCGGCATCATCGCCGGGGCCATTCCGGGGGTCATGGCGGTCACCGCCATGGTGCTCATTCTTCCCTACACCTTCACCCTTGAGCCCCTGTTCGCCATCTCCCTTTTGATGGGAATCTACAAAGGGGGGGCCTACGCCGGGTCCATCACCGCCACCCTGTTCAACATACCCGGCACCCCCGAGGCGGCGGCCACCGCCTTGGACAGCTACCCCATGTTCAAGCAGGGCATGCAGAAGCGCTCCCTGGAGATCGCCCTATGGGCCTCGGTGTTCGGCGGCACGGTGAGCAACCTGCTGTTGGTGTTCACCGCCCCTCCCCTGGCCGAGGTGGCCCTGCGTCTGGGCCCGCCGGAGATCGCCGCCCTGATCCTGTTCTCCCTGACGGCGGTCATCACCCTGCTGGGCGACAGCCGCATGGACATTTGGAAAGGCTTCATTTCCATCACCCTGGGCCTGATGCTGGCCACGGTGGGCCTGGACAACATGAGCGCCTCGCGGCGCTACGTCTTCGGCATCGAGGACCTGGACAACGGCGTGCCCTTCGTGCTGACCATCATCGCCATGCTGGCCCTATCCGAGGTGTTCATCCAGGCCGAAAAGGTGGGCAGCTTCACCCTGGGCGACGCGGCGGGCGCGGTGTCGCGCATCATTCCCTACACCTGGAAGCAGCGCTGGAAAGACCTCAAATTTTGCCTCAAGGACCTCATCCGCTCCTCCTTCGTGGGGTCGCTGTTGGGGGCGCTGCCCGGCATCGGAGCCACCACCGCCGCCTTTGTCTGCTACGGCGAAGCGCGGCGCTCGGCCAAAAAGGACGCCCGCTTCGGCAACGGCGACCCCCGGGGCATCGCCGCCCCGGAGGCGGGCAACAACGCAGTGGCGGCCTCCTCGCTCATCCCCCTCATCACCCTGGGCATACCCGGCTCGGTTGCCGCGGCGGTCATGTACGGGGCCTTCATGATCCAGGGAATGATCCCCGGCCCCATGCTGATGATGGAGCATCCCGAGATCATCTACGGGCTGTTCGTGCTTCTGATCATCACCGACTTCCTGGGGGCCTTCGTGGTGGCTCTGCCCTTCATCTCGGTGGTGCAGAAGATATTCAAGAATCTAAACTACTCGCTGTTCTTCCCCGGGGTGGTGGTCTGCTGCGTGGTGGGAGTCTACGCCGAGGAGTTCAACGTATTCAACCTGCGCATCTTTTTGATGCTTGGCTTCGTGGGCTACATCATGCGCAAGATGGGCATGTCCATTCCGCCCTTCATCCTGGCCTTCATCCTGGGGCCCATCTTGGAGCGCAACACCCGAACCGCCTTGCTGCTTAGTAACGACAGCCCCATGATTTTCGTGCAGAGCCCCATCGCCCTGGGCCTGCTCATCCTGGCGGTGGCCGCTCTGGGCTGGTCACTGTGGCGCAAAACCCGAGGAGCCAAGGGCGTCCTGGAGGTGCCCGAGGAGTTCAAGCACTAGGGTAGAGAAAAAGGACGGGAGCAAAAGCTTCGCGGCCTTTCTTGAACCCCAAGGATGGTGTTATTCTATAGCTGAACATCGATGATCAGCGGGAGAGCGCCGCCGGGCCATTGTTGGCCAGCGGCCGCCGAAGGTGCAAGGCCAGCCATGGGGCCGAAACTCTCAGGCAAAAGGACCGCTGAACACCTGACACTCCTGGAAAGTGCCGGAGGCTCCGGCCGCCGAAGGAGCAAGCCCCGAGCGGGTGAATCTCTCAGGCCCACCGACAGGAGGAATCTCTAAGCGGCCCAACCCCAGGTTCGGCCAGAGAGGAGCCTCCTTCATGACAGCCAAGACCCCGTTGTATGACTGGCACGCCCGCGCCGGTGGCAAACTGGTGGATTTCGCCGGATGGTGGCTGCCGGTATCCTACCAGGCAGGGCAGATCGCCGAACACCTGGCCACCCGCAAGCATGGCGGCCTGTTCGACATATCCCACATGGGCCGCTTTGCGGTGCGCGGCCCCCAGGCCCTGCCCTGGCTGTCCGCCCTGCTCACCAACGACCCCCGCAAGCTGACCCCCGGCAAGGCCCAGTACACCCTCATCTCCGATCCGGCGGGCCGGCCCCTGGACGACGCCTACCTCTACCAACAAAAGTCCGGGCAGTATTTGCTGGTGGTCAACGCGGCCAACCGGGCCAGGGATCTTCAGTGGCTGCAAGAGCACCTGAGCGGCGGCGTGGAGTTCGAGGACCACAGTGCGCGCCTGGCCATGCTGGCGGTGCAGGGGCCGGACAGCGAGCAACTCTTGGCTTCGCTGTTGGCCGAGCCCTTGCCCCCGCCGGGGCGCAACCACGGCGGCTTCAACCGCCTGGGCGGGGTGGAGATGTACCTCTCGCGCACCGGCTACACCGGCGAGCCCCTGAGCTTCGAGTTGTTCCCGCCGTGGGACCGCGCCGAGGCGGTGTGGGAGAAGCTGGCCCAGGCCGGCGCGCCCCTGGGGGTGATGCCGGTGGGCCTGGGCGCTAGGGACACCCTGCGCCTGGAGGCCTGCCTGCCCCTGTACGGCCACGAATATCAGGCCGACCGCCCGGTGATGGCCGTGCCCACCGCCCGTTTGGGGGTGGACCTGAACCCCGAGCGCGGTGAGTTCATGGGCCGCCGGGCCCTTGAGGCCCAGGCCCGGGCTCTGGCCTCGGGCGAGTTTGATGAGCTGCCCCAGCGGGTCTTCGCGGTGGCCGCCCTGGCCAAGGGCATGATGCGCGAGGGCTCCGAGGTGCTGGCCGGCGGCGAGCCATTGGGCGAGTTGACCAGCGCCACCACCATCCCGGCCTGGCGCTTCGAGGGAGGCCGGCCCGGCGGGGAGCACTATGTTCGCCCCCTGGGCCTGGCCCTGCTGGACAGCGGAACCCTGGTGGGGCGGGAAGTTGAGATCATCTACCGCAAGCGCACCCTGCCCGGCAGGGTGGTGAAGGCCTTTACCCGGCCGGCGGGCCGGTATCTTGAACCGATTGAGTTCGATGGAGGTGAGAAGTGAGCGAAGTCAAGAAGGCGCCCGAGGGTCTTTACTATACCAAGGAACACGAGTGGCTGCGGGTGGAGGGAGACCTGGCCGTGGTGGGGCTTACCGATTTCGCCCAGGATCAATTGGGCGACATCACCTACGTGGAGCTGCCCGAGCCGGAGTCCGAGGTGGAGCAGATGGGCGAGATGTGCGTGGTGGAATCGGTAAAGACGGCGGCGGACGTCTACGCGCCTCTCAGCGGGGTGGTGGTGGAGGTGAACTCCGCCCTGGGGGACGCGCCCGAGCTTATCAACCAGGACTGCTACGGCGCGGGCTGGCTGGTCAAGCTGGGGGATTTTGACCGGGCCGAGTTGGAAAACCTCATGGACGCCGCGGCCTACCGCCTGCTCATGGCCGAAGGGGAGTGAGAAAATGCGTTTTACGCCACACACACCCGAGGACCGGGCGGCAATGCTGGCCGCCTTGGGCCAGGGCTCGGTGGCCGAGCTGTTCGAGGTGATCCCCGAGCGGCTGCGCGCCCGGGCCTGGGACCTGCCGCCGGGCATGAGCGAGCCCGAGGTGGGCCAGTACCTGGCCAAGCTGGCCGGGCTCAACGCCCAGGACCTGGTCTGCTTTCTGGGCGGCGGTTTCTACGACCACCACATCCCGGCTGCCGTGGACGCCCTGATAAGCCGAGGCGAGTTCTACACCGCCTACACCCCCTACCAGGCCGAAATGTCCCAAGGCACCCTGCAAAGCATCTTCGAATATCAAAGCGCCATCTGCCGCCTCACCGGACTGGACGCGGCCAACGCCTCCATGTACGACGGCGGAACCGCCATCTACGAGGCGGCCATGATGGCGGTGCGCAAGACCAAACGCAAAAAGCTGATCGTTTGCACCTCGGTCAGCCCCATCTACCGCATCATGCTGAAAAGCTACACCGTGAACCTGCACCTGGAGTTGGTGGAGGCCGACCTCTCCGACCCCTCCGCCCTGCAAGGGCTCCTGGACCAGGACACCGCTGGGCTCATATTGCAAAATCCCGACTTCTTCGGGGTGCTGCACGACTACGCGCCGCATTTCGAGGCGGTGCACGCGGTGAAGGGCCTTGGCATCCTGGGCTGCAACCCCATCGCCCTGGCCGTGGCCAAGACCCCGGTCGAGATGGGAGCCGACATCGCGGTGGGCGAGGGCCAACCCCTGGGCCTGCCGCTTTCCTTCGGCGGGCCCTACCTTGGCTTCATGGCGGCGGCCGAGGGGCTGTTGCGCACCATGCCGGGCCGCATCGTGGGCCGGGCCCATGATAAAGAGGGCCGCACCGGCTATTGCCTGACCCTGCAAACCCGCGAGCAGCACATCCGCCGCGAGAAGGCCACCAGCAACATCTGCTCCAACGAAGCGCTTTGCGCCCTGGCTGCTGTGATCTTCCTGGGTCTCATGGGCAAGCAGGGCTTGGTGGAACTGGCTGAGTTGAACATGACCCAGGCGGCCTACGCCAGAGAGCGCCTCGGGGCCATACCCGGGGTGGAGGCGGTGGACCAGGGCCCCTGGTTCAACGAGTTCAGGGTTCGCCTGCCCATCGACGCTCGCGTGGCAGTGAGCCGCATGATCGACAAGGGCATCGCGGCGGGCTTCCCCCTGGGCCGCTACTATCCGGACCAGGCCAACAACCTTCTGGTGGCGGTTACCGAGAAGCGCTCCAAGGAAGAGATCGGCTATTTGGCCGAGGGTCTGGAGGCGGTGTTATGAAGACCATATTTGAAAAAAGCAGGCCCGGCCGCCGGGCGGCCTCCCTGCCCTGCTCCCGGGTGGATGAGCGCTTCTGCCAACTGAGCCAACTCCCCCCGGAACTGCGCCGGGAGAAGCCCGCCGAGCTGCCCGAGGTGGCGGAGATAGACTTGGTGCGCCACTACACCCTGCTTTCGCGCATGAACTTCGGGGTGGACGTGGGCACCTATCCCCTGGGCTCCTGCACCATGAAGTACAACCCCAAGTTCACCGAATGGGCTGCCCGGCTGCCCGGCTTCGCCGGTCTGCATCCGCTGCTGCCCCAGCTTCGGCGGGGCGGGCTATTGGCCCAGGGCGCCCTCAGGGTGGTGTACGAGCTGGAGCAGCTTCTCAAGCAGATCACCGGCATGGACGCCTTCACCATGCAGCCCCTGGCCGGGGCCCACGGCGAACTCACCGGCATCATGCTCATGGCCGCCTACCACAAAGACAAGGGCAACCAGAAGTCCATCGTGCTGGTGCCCGACTCGGCCCACGGCACCAACCCGGCCTCGGCGGCCATCGCGGGCTACCAGGTGGTGACCGTGCCCTCCAAGGACGGGGTCATGGACCCGGTGGCCTTCAAGGAAAAGCTCAACGACGAGGTGGCCGGGGTGATGATGACCAACCCCAACACCCTGGGCCTGTTCAACCCGCACATCGCCGAGATCACCGAAGCGGCCCACCGGGCCGACGCCATCATGTACTACGACGGGGCCAACCTCAACGCCATCATGGGCTACGCCAAGCCGGCGGATCTGGGGTTCGACATCGTTCACCTGAACCTGCACAAGACCTTCGGCACCCCCCACGGCGGAGGCGGCCCGGGCGCGGGGCCGGTGGGCGTGGTGGAGAAGTTGATGGACTATCTGCCCATCTCCCGGGTGGAGATGCGCGCCGATGGCACCTTGTTCCTCAACTACGACCATCCCAATT
Source organism: Pseudomonadota bacterium (assembly GCA_018819925.1). GTDB lineage: Bacteria > Desulfobacterota > Desulfarculia > Desulfarculales > Desulfarculaceae > Desulfoferula. The sequence goes on along the minus strand of JAHJPG010000069.1, from coordinate 16,174 downwards.
CCATCGGGTACGTGGCCCCGTTCTACGGCAACTTCGGGGTGTGCCTCAAGGCCTTCGCCTACATCCTGGCCCTGGGCGGCGAGGGGCTCAAGGAGGTCAGCGAGGACGCGGTGCTGGCGGCCAATTACCTGCGGGTGAAGCTGGGCGACAAGTGGGAGGTCGCCTTCAACCGCCCATGCATGCACGAGGTGGTGTTCAGCGCCGAGGACAAGGCGGCCGATTACGGCGTCTCCGCGCTGGACGTGGCCAAGGCGCTTATCGACGAGGGCTTCCACCCGCCCACGGTCTACTTCCCCCTGGTGGTCAAGGAATCCCTGATGATCGAGCCCACCGAGACCGAGGCCCTGGAGAACCTGGACGCCTTCATCGCGGCCATGGGGCGCATCGCCGACAAGGCGGCCGGCGACCCCGAGGCCCTGCACGCCGCGCCCATCACCACGCCGGTGGGGCGTCTGGATGAGGTGGCCGCTGCCCGCCATCCGGTGCTAAAAGAGCCCGAGGACCAAGGGGCATGACCTGAAATGCACTTGAAATGCCTCATCCCGGCCTTCCAAGTTGGGGGCCGGAATGAGGCCCAAGGGCCGAAAAAGGCTCATATCTTGCTCCGCGCCTAGGGACGGAGCTGAATCGAGCGGATGGCCCGGCACACTCGGGGGGTGTGTGCCGTCCCCGGGCCTGGCGGGCAAGGGCGACCACGTCATCGTCACCAACAGCTCACCAATGGGCGCCTCTCGGCCACCACCAACCTGCTCAAGGTGCTGGAGATCAAGAGCGCGGCTTTGCCGTAGCCCGGCGGGGCTTCGGCGTTGTAGAATAATTTCCTGCTGACCACCCAACGCGGGACCGCCGGGCGGCCCCGCCAGCCGGCCCGGCCGCCGGCACCGCCTTGCTCGCCCCATCTCTGCCCGCCCGACCCGCGGCCAGGCCAGGAGCCGACCATGGCCGACAACGAGCGCCTCTCCCGCGGCTTGCTGAACCAGTTATTGTCCTGGAAGGGCTTCAAGGTATCCGAGGCCAGGGGCAAGCAAATCATCAACGAGATATCCGTGGGCTCCACACCGGCCCTGGGCTACTACGCCCTGATCTCGGCGGCCACGCTCATCGCCAGCCTGGGCCTGGTGGCCAACAGCGCCGCAGTGGTCATCGGGGCCATGCTGGTCTCGCCCCTGATGACCCCCATCTTCGGCATCGCCCTGGGCATGGTGCGCGGCGACACCCCCCTGCTCTCCCAGGCCTTCCGGGCCGAGTTCGGCGGGGTGTTTTTGGCCGTGGCCTTCGGCACGGTCTTCGGCGCCCTGCCGGTGGTGCAGGACGTGACCAGCGAGATGCTGGCGCGCACCTATCCCACCCTGCTGGATCTTTTGGTGGCGGTCTTCGCCGGGCTGGCCGGCACCCTGGCGGTGCTGGACGAGCGCATCAGCCCGGTGCTGCCCGGGGTGGCCATCTCCACGGCCATCGTGCCGCCGCTGTCCACCTGCGGCCTATGCATAGCCATGGGCGCTTTTGCCGGGGCCTGGGGGGCCTTTCTGCTCTTCGCGGCCAACTTCCTGGCCATCCTGCTGGTCTCGGCCCTGGCCTTCATCATCGCCGGACTGGCCACCAGCCACGGCCAGATAACCCGCAAGCAACTCCTGCGCCGCCTGACCTTCACCGGCCTGGGCTTCGCCCTGGTGGCGGTGGTGCTCACCAACACCATGGCCACCATGCTGGAACAGCGCCAGCGCAGCAAGATCATCGAACAGGTCTTCGCCGAGTCCCTGCGCAGCGAGCCCAACACCTCCCTGGTGCGGGCCATGCACAAGGAAATCGAAGGCAAGATGCACGTGCTGGCCGTGGTGCGCACCCCCAAGGTCTTCCCACCAGACAGGGTGGGACGCATGCAGGAAAAAATCGCCAAAAAGGTCGAGAACCCGGTCATCCTGGTGGTGCGCAATGCCCTGTCCAAGGACATCTCCTCCACCGGCACCACCAGCGCGGTGGTCAACCCCACCCTTGACGGCCGCATCTTCAGCGACAAGGTGGACCCCAGTGTGCAGCGCATCCAGGCCTCGGAGCAGATACTCCGGGAGATGTTCAGCTCCAGGCCCCACCTCCTGCTCCTGGACGTGGATCTGCTCCACTTGGCCGGCGATCCGGTCATCCTGGCCACGGTGCAGACCCCTCGCCCGCTGCTGGCCCAGGAGGTGGCCGAGTTCGAGGGGGCCATCCAAAAGCGGCTGAAGGAGCCCGGCCTGCGCCTGCTGGTGCAGTGCCAGGTGCCGGTGGATGTGACCTCGCGGGGGCGCATTCTGCTCAGCGGGGCCCACTTCGGTCAGCAGGACCCCCGCGCACGGCGGGTGGCCAAATTGGCCCGGCAGGCTCTGGAGGCCTCGGGGGTGTACTACGTAACCAACCTGGACGCGGCCTGGGACCAAAACCACTGGCAGGTGCGGGCCGAGGTCTATGGACCCACGGTGATCAGCCCCATGCAGATCAACCAGGCCGAGCACAAGGTGGCCGAGTTGATGGGCCAGCCGGTCAAGCTGCTGGCCTGGTCGCGGGCCGAGCTGGTGGTAACCGACCGGCGGTCCCTGCCCCGGGAACGCTTCATCCGCGAACAGCAAGCGGCACGGGAGCGCCAGGCTCCCGCCAAATAGAATTTAGGTTGGAATATTAGAGCGGCTCGAACTTCTTGGGGTCGGCATGGCGCTTGGGCGCAGTCTCGCTCTTGGGCGGAGGCGCCTCGGAGGCCTCGGCCGAGGACGGCGACAGGATGGAGCCGCTCTTGGCCGGCTCCGGGCTGGCTGCAGCCGGGGCCTTGGCCGGGGCGGCCGGCTGGCTGGCCGCTGGCGTGGACCGGGCCGGGCTCACCGGGCTCTTGGACAGGGATGCGGCGGGCAGCCAGCCTTCCACTTGGCGGCCTTCCACCCTGACCTTGCTCCAGCCGCGTACGTCGCCTTCCAGCTTGACCACCTTTTCGCCCTGGAGGGCGTAGCCGCGCTCGGAGGAGCCGCGGTCGGGCCGAGCCCAGAGCTTGCCCGGTCGCTTGACGTAGTACTCCTCCTGGGCCAGGGCATGGTAGCCCTTTTCCAGCTCCGTGCTCACGGTGGCGCAGCCTGAGGCCAGGCCCAGCAGCAGAAGGGCCAAGCTCAACGTCAACAGGCCGCGCGGGCCGGCGGCGAAGGTGATCATCTCACTCTCCAAGAATTAACCCATTCTAGCCGAAGCACCCCCTCCTTGACCAGAGCTTCATATGAGGCCAGGTTTGTAGGCCTACCCGGCCAGGTTGTTAAAACAGGATATCCCCCACAGATCACCCTCTGGGCCTTTGTCCAAAGTTGGGAGCCCCCGGGACCCATACCCCTGGCCGCTATTGCCCTGGACGTCGGGGCTTGGCCTGGCAACCTTACCGCCTATTTAAACTCACCCACCCTTCTAGCCCGCTCCACATTCAGCGTCACCGCCCCGAAGTTCTCCTCCACCCTGCCCTCCAGGAGATAGGGCCGCTCCCAGTCCAGCATCACGGCGAAGCGGCGATAGGCCGCCGGGAAAAAGGTGGTCTCCATCAGGCCGGTTTCGTTCTCAAAGAGGAACCGCATGGGCTCCTCGCCCTTGGTCCACACCGTCTTGCCGGTAAGCAGCCACCAGGCTAGGCGCGGATATTGGCCCCCTGGGCCAGATCGGCGGGAGAAATATTGTACATGGCGTCCAGCAGATTTACCTGGAGGCTGCCGGGGCCGCTGGAGACGGCCGCGGCTCTCTCACCGGCTAGGCCCACGTAGGCCAGGGCCGCCGCAGTGGCCTCCAGGGGATCGGGCTCCACGGCCAAAAACGCGCCGATGACGGCGGTGGCCAGGGCCAGGTCGCGCCCGGCCTGGGAGGCCTCATCAACGCTGTGGGCCGAATCCACACCCTTGGTCCGGCTGGCGTTGTCGGTCAGCGAGAGCACCTCGGAGGCGTTGCCGCGCACCACTCTCGCCCCGGCCTCATCGATGATGCGGCGGCTGGAGCGGGTGCAAAGCTCGGTGGCGCTGGAGCTCACCGGCTCCAGAACCGCTGGCACCCCCAGGGCACGTGCTTTTTTGGCGGCCAGCAGCATGGACTCGATCCATGGCGGTGTCAGGGTGCCCATGTTGAGCACCAGTGCCCCGGCGAATGAGACCATCTGCTCCACCTCTTACCTGGCGTGGGCCATCACCGGAGAAGCGCCGCAGGCCAGCAGAGCGTTAGCCGTGGAGTTAATGACCACAAAATTGGTGATGTTGTGGACCAGCGATTGCTTCTCGCGGATCCTGACCAGGCACTCCGCCGCTTTTTGGGCCAAAGCCTCCATGATGTCTCTCACGTGAGTTAACAGGACCAGTCATGAAAAAGGCGGCGGTTCGTGGTTTAGTTCTAACCAAGCAAGGCGCACGGCAACTCGGCGGCAGCCTCTTGGGGGTCCGCCAGGCTGATATCTGTCCGGCAAGATTAGTCCAAAAAACTGGACATGGGCGCCACATCCACCCCATTGGCGACCAATGCGTTGCGTATCGATTGCACCAATTCCAGAGCGGTAGGAGTATCACCATGTACGCATAGCGTCTGAGCTTCCAAATCTATAACAGTGCCATCGGAGGCTATCATCTTTTGTTCAGTCGCCACTCTTAAAGAAATCTCAGCCACCTTTGATGGGTCAGTGACCACAGCGCCAGGCACCCCACGAGGCACTAGCAGCCCCTCGGGAGTGTAGGCACGATCAGGAAAAGCCTCAAACGCCACTTTGAGCCCCACCTCACTGGCCACTTTACGCATCACCTCACCTCGGGCGCCTGCAAAGGCTACATATATGAGACGTGGGTTGTAGGAATATACAGCCTCAGCGATAGCCCGGGCCTGATGTTGGCGATCCAGGCAATCCAAATAAAGCTTACCGTGGGGTTTGACGTGGTTGAGCGTTACGCCGTGTATCCGACAGAAGGCATCAAGTGCACCAACTTGGTAAATTACGTAATTTTTTAGTTCATCAGGTGAGCAATCCATGTGGCGGCGGCCAAAGCCGAGCATGTCCGGGTACCCGGGGTGAGCGCCTACACTAACCCCCCGTTCACTGGCCATTTCAACGGTACAATCCATGACCATGGGGTCTCCGGCGTGCCAACCACAGGCTATGTTGGCGGAGGTGATATGTTCCATCACCTCACGGTCATAACCCATACTGTAAGGACCGAAGCTTTCACCCAGATCGCAGTTCAGATCAATCACGCTCATTTCACACCCTTCTTTTCGATTCGTGGCCGCCAGGAATCCAAAGACTGCCAGCGCTCCCTTTCCGCGTGATGCGCTTGTTTGAGTCCCACCAGCCGGAAGCTGATCCGACTGCCAGGAGTGGCTTGGCCCACTTGGTCGATATCGGCGGTGATAATACAGGCGATCTTGGTATAGCCACCGGTAGTTCCGCGCTCTCTGAGCAGTAGCACCGGCTGGCCTTGGCCTGGCACCTGCACCGCGCCCAGCGGAGTAGCCTCGCTAACCACTATGGGGCCGTCGGTGTGTCCAATGCGAGGTCCTTCCAGCCGATAGCCCATGCGATTGGATTCACTCGTTACCTCGAACGACGACCCAAAAAAAGTCTCGATACCTTCTTTGGTAAAGCGGTCCTCGTGCGGGCCAATGATTACCCGCAATACTCGAGGACCGTCAGGGGGGAGCAAAAAGCTTTCTGGCAGAGACGTGAGTTCTTGGCCAACCTCTGGCTCGACCAGACAAGAGAGCACATCGCCCTTCGTGAGCGCGCGGCCCTCAAGACCACCGAAGCCTGCATAAACGTAAGTGGAACGGCTACCCAGGACCAAGGGAGCATCGAATCCGCCGGGCACCGCCAAGTAGGCTCGCATGCCGTTGATCCTCGGTCCAAAACTCAGCACTTGACCGGGCTCGGTTCTATATACCCTACCAGGCGCCAAAGGGTGGCCGTCCAGTTGGGCGGAGAGGTCGGCCCCGGTCAGAGAAAAGGTGCCCGTTCGCTCAAAGCGTAGCTTGGGGCCAACCAGGGTAATCTCCAAGGCCGCCGAATTGTCATGGTTGTTCAATAGGCGATTTGCCTGCACCAGCGAGTAGCGATCCATGGCCCCAGCCTCGGCGATACCGAGGCTCTGATATCCGAGGCGTCCCAAATCCTGCAAAGAGCTCTGTGCGCCGGGGCGCAATACTTTGATGTAAGGGATTGAGAGGCCTTCAACCATGGGACAGAGACTCCACACCGTCATACAGGGCTGATGCCCGCGCCTCTATAGCCTTATATTCCTGAACACTCACGGCTCTAAACCTTACGCGATCCCCAGGCTTGAATAAGGTCAGGTCGGGGTGCTCAAGCTGAAACAGTTGGACCGGGGTGCGCCCCACGATGCGCATGCCTCCAGGGGTGGCCCGCGGATAAATCACTGTCTGCCCCACACTGATAGCGACCGCGCCCTTGGGGGTGCGCGTCCGCGGCGACTGCATCAGGGGTACGTGCAGTTGCTCCTGCAATGGACCGATAAAAGGACAGCCCGGAGTAAATCCCAATTGAAAAACAAAATACGCTTCCGCGGTGTGCAGGCCCACCACTTGATTTCGGTCAAGGCCGGTGTAGTCGCAGATGTAATCCATGTCCGGGGCGTAATCACCCTCATAGCAAACTGGAATGGTCAAGAGCCTAGGGCTGGCTTCGATTGTTTCCTGTTCGCTGGCTTGCCGTGCCAAATCCTCCAAGCGTCCGGCCAGCGCGTCATAGTCAATGGCATCGGGGTCATAAAGCACTGTCAGTGAGGCGTAGGTGGGCACCATCTCCAGGAGGCCCGGCAGGGCTTCGGAAGCAATAAGGCGGCTCAAGGCCCGCACGGGCCGGTTTACCCTGAGGCTGCGTTCATCGCCAAATGTGATGCGCAGGGCTCTGTCGCCGGATGGCTTTACAAGCGGCTTCGGGTAGATCATCGCTTAAAAATTATCCCAGCACCTCGACGATGGCTTTTTTGATCGCTTCGGCCACCTGCACAACTTGTTCCTCTTCAATTATAAAAGGCGGAGAGACTACAAGGGCGTCTCCATCGGTGCCGGCCAAACCTACTGCTTTGTAAACGATGATGCCTTCATCAAACAAATGCTGCCACAAGCGTTCAGTGACCTTCTCAGATCTGGGGAAGGGAGCCAAAGTTTTCTTGTTCGCCACAAACTCCACCCCCCAGAGCATGCCCACGCCGCGCACATCACCCACAAAGGGAGAATCGGCCAGGTGCTCATGGAGTTTGCTGCCCAGAAATTGCCCCATCCGCTCGGCTCGCTCGACAAGGGCCTCATTCTCAAGGATTCGCACCGCAGCCAAACCGGCGGCACAGCCCACCGGATGGTGACTGTAGGTGCCGCCATGACTGAAGGCGCCAAGTCCGCTTTTTACCGCTTGATACAGAGGTTCTCTTACCGCCACGGCCGACAGGGCCAGGCTGCCGCCAGTTAGGCCCTTGCCCATGGTCATCATATCCGGGGTAACTCCGTAACGGCCTCCGGCGAACCAAGCCCCGGTGCGGCCCATGCCGGTCATTACCTCATCGAATATCAAGAGCACTCCATGGTGGCGGCAAATATCCCGCACCAGGGCCAGGTAACCCTCTGGAGGGGGGTAGCTGGCCAGGGTGGCGCCGCTAACCGGCTCTATTATGAAGGCTGACACCACCTGCGCGCCCAAGTTCTGGATGGTTTCATCCAGGGCCAAGGCGCAGCGCAAACCACATTCAGGCTGCTTGAGTCCGTAGGAGCAACGCAGGCAATAGGGCGGTGGTATATGCACCGCATCGCGCAGCATGGACATGTAGGGAACGCGAAATGCCGGACGCCCAGCCGCGGCCAAGGCACCCAGGGTAAGGCCGTGGTAAGAGCGCCAACGGGATATCAAGATCGTCTTTTCGGGCCTGCCCTGGGCCTGGTGTATCTGGCGAGCCAGCTTTATGGCCGTCTCGTTGGCTTCCGAACCCGAGGTCATGAAATAAAACCGATTTAGGTCGCCGGGTGTGTGGACGGCCAATGCCGCAGCCAAGTCCTCGGCTGCCTGGCAAGTAAACATCGTGGGATGAGCATAATAAAGTTTGCCGAGTTGCTCACCCACGGCCTGGGCGATTTCCTTTCGCCCATGGCCGAGGTTTACGACCACGGCCCCTCCCGAAGCATCCAAGTAACGCTTGCCGCCGGCGTCGACAATCCACACTCCATCGCCTGCCACCGCCATGGGTAGCGGCGGGTCTAGGCGGCGGGAAAACACCGAACTTTTTCTGCCAGGCATCACATACCCTCTCGCAGAAATGGGCTATTCAAATAGGGCGAGGACAGGACCATTCTAGTCCTCTGCCAGGTAAACCTTGCGCACCAACTCGCTCTTTGCCATTTCATCAGCCGGGCCCGAGGCCACGATACGCCCGGATTCCAGCAGATGACAGGAATCGGCCACCTCCAAGGCCAGTTTGGCCTCCTGCTCCACCATCAAAAGGGTTACACCCCATTCTTGGTTGATACGCAGCAAAGTGTCGTATATGTCGCGCACCACCAACGGGGCCAGCCCCATTGATATTTCATCGGAGAGAATCAGCTTGGGCCGCGACATCAGGGAGCGTCCCACGGCCAGCATTTGCTGTTCGCCGCCGCTCATGGTGCCTGCCATTTGCTTGTGCCGCTCCGCCAGCCGTGGAAACAGCTCGAACACCTGTTCCAACAGCTGACTCTTTTGCACCGTGTCCTTCAGGGAGGTCGCCCCCAACTCCAGGTTCTCCCAAACGGTCATTTTGGGAAAGACCAGCCGCCCCTCGGGCACCTGGCTTATACCCAGGCCCACGATACGGTGGGCGGCCCATCCGTCAATGCGCTCACCCTGAAACCAAACCTCTCCGGAGCGCACCGGTAGCAAGCCGCTGACGACGTTGACTATAGAGCTTTTACCGGCTCCGTTGGCGCCTAGCAGAGAAACACGTTCGCCCTGCTCCAGAGAAAGGCTGACACCATGCAAGGCCACTGCCGGACCGTAGCCCGCCACCACTTGTTTAATCTCCAGCAAGGACAATCTCACTCCCCCAGATAGGACTTGATCACTTCGCGGTTCCGTTGAATTTCGCCGGGCGCCCCCTCGGCGATCTTGTTGCCGAAGCTAAGGACCACAATGCGGCTGCAAAAATTCATCACCGCCCGCATGTTGTGCTCAATGATGAAGATGGTCATTCCTTGCTGGTTCAAAGAAGCGATGTGGCCCATTACTTGGTCCACCTCCGCCGCGACCAGGCCAGTGAGGGGCTCGTCCAGTATAAGAAGCTTAGGTTTGGGGGCGATGGCGATGCCGATGGCCACTATTTTCTGCAGGCCGTATGGCAGGTTGGCGGCCACCTCTTCGGCCTGTTGTTCCAGCCCCAGCAGGTCGATCACCTCCTGGGAGCGATCTTCGATTGCCTTGTCCTTGCTTCGGGCGCTGGAGGACCCCAGGATGGCCTCGGCCAGCCCCATGTCGGCCATGGCGCGCACCCCCATCATTATGTTTTCGCGAACGCTCAAATCGAAAAACAATGTGGAGTGCTGGAAAGTGCGGCTCAGGCCCTCTCTGATGATTCGGTCCGGGCGAAGTCCGGTTATTTGGCGGCCGTCAAACTCCACACGCCCTTTGTTGGGGCTATACAGACCACTTATCACATTGACCATAACCGACTTGCCGGCGCCGTTAGGCCCGATGAGTCCGAAGAAATCTCCCTTTTCAATATGGAAGCTGACTTCGGACAAGGCCACCAGGCCGCCAAAGTTCTTGCTGACATTTTCTACTCGCAGGATGCTCCGGTCAGCCAAGACCCACCTCCTGCTTTTTAGTTTTGCGAGTGAATCGCTTGCGGAGGGCTGCCGGCAAGGAGACCATGCCCCCGGGCAGCAAGGTAATGAAGAAGATGATGATCAATCCATAGACCACCATGCGCCAATAGCCGGCGGCGAACAGATACTCATTTAACCCCGAAAGAATGACCGCTCCCACGATGGGGCCTGCCATGGTGCCCATGCCTCCGATGAGATTGAACATGATGATATCCAGCGAGGTGAAGAAGGTGAAAGTCTCGGGGGAAATGGCCGTAAGGTAACTGGCCAGAATGCCGCCGCCGATGCCGGTGATAAAGCAGCCCAGGACAAAGATCATTACCTTATATTTGCGTACGTAAAGTCCGCAAAAGGTGACCAGGGTGTCGTTTTGGCCAATGGACTTGGTTATTAGCCCAACCTTGGAGCCTGCTATGCGCCAGACAATCCACAGCACCGCGAAACCATAAATCAGGGCCAGGTAGTAGTACCCAGTCCAACTCTCGCTAAACAGAGTAAGGCCTTCTGGGGCGGGGATGTCGATAATGCCCATCGCTCCGCCAAAAGGATGTTCGAAGGATGTGAGCACCGGGTGCAACATCTCGGCGAAGGACCAAGTCACCAGCAAAAAGAAGATACGCTTGAGGTGCACGATAAGATAACCCAACATCAATGCGATCACCGCGGCAGCCAAAGCTCCGGCCAAGTAGCCCAGCCAAACCACGCTTATTAGATTGTACTTGGCCACGAGGATGCCGGTGGTGTAGGCCCCGATGGTGATAAAGCCACCCTGGCCAAGGCTCAATTCGCCGGCCTGTAGCATCATCCAAAGGCATAGCCCGAAGCCCACATTAAGAAGAATCTTGATGCCAATGTGGGCGGTAAGCTCCCATTTGTCCGGAGCGATGAACTTGATCAGCGGCGGGACCAAGGCCAGGGCCGCCATAACCGCCAGAGCCGTCAAATATGGGGCCAGTCTGCTATTCATCGCCCATAATCCCGGAAGGTTTGAAGATCAAAATTAGGATTACTAGCCCGAAGCCCATGAAATGCCCGGCCTGATACCCCAGCAAGCTGCCCCCGAATGAATCGATGAAGCCCAAGATATAAGCGGCTATGACCGACCCGGTTACGTTGCCCAGTCCGCCCAAAATAATGATGATGAATGCCTTGAGCATGGGGGTGGAGCCACAGGAGGGGTCCACCGAATACAAGGTGCTCACCAAGCCGCCAGCCAGGGCGGCCAGGGTGACCCCTAGAGCAAATCCCTTGGCCATGGCCCGGTCGGCATTGATGCCCATTAGCTCGGCGGCCCGTGGATTCTGCTCCACGGCCCTTAGTTGCCTACCCAAGGCGGTGCGGCCCACCAGATAGTAGACCCCGGCCATTATGGCTATGGCGATCAGGCCCACCCATAGCTTGTTCGCGGGTAGCACCGCGCCGCCGGGTAGTCTGATCAGGCCGGTAATGGGAAAGGAGACGGCTTTCTGCTCCGTGCCGAACACCTGCCAGCCAAGGCCCTCCATGAGCATCCATACACCGACAGTCGCCATGTAGCCGGCCAGCCATATGTGCCTAATGTTGCGGAATATGCCGCGCTCAAAAGCGGCGCCGATTATTGGAAAAACCAGCACCACGGCAAATAGAGCCACGAAATATGGGAGACCTATTACCTCGGTGGCATAATAGGTAGCCATGGCTCCCAGCATAAAGAATACGCCGTGGGCCATGTTCACCTGGTGCATGATTCCGTAGATCAGGGTCAGACCTGAAGCCACCAACATATAGATGGACCCAAGCACCAAGCCGGTCACTGCCATCTGCATGAACATCTGTGTCGTCACAGGCGTATTACCGTTTCCACTCAAAATCAAAGGAAGGGGCCGGCCGGCACCACGTCTTTAACTGGTGCCGGCCGGCGGGGGTTTAACAGAGGCGGTCCACGTTAAGCTGCTATTATTTATAGATAATCGGATTTCCGTCCTTGAGCACCGTTACCGGCAAGGGCGAGGTGTACTGGTTATTGATGCCGTAGCCCGGCAGCAATGGGTTGTCCTTGCCGATGAGTTGCAACTCGCCCAAGAGGCTGACGATCTTCAGGTCCCGCATCACCGCTACAATCTTATCGGGATCAAGGCTCTGGGCTTTTTCGACCGCGGCGGAAAGATGCATGAAGGCCATGTAGCTCTCCCAGCTGTTGGCGCCGGGATCCTGCTTATAAAGCTTGCGGTACTCTGCCCAGTAGTCCTTGAAGGCTTGGGTGGGCAGTTGGTCCGGCGGCCAAAGGCGCAGCATGATCACGCCTTCCACATTTTTCTTGCCGCCGATCTTGACCAGGGGACCAACTTTGGGGGCGCCAGAGAGGTTTGTGAAAGTGCCTTTGTAGCCCAGCTCACGGGCCTGTTTGATCAGCAAAGCCAGGCCGGCCGCGGGCCATGCGCCGCCCTCGATGTGGTCCGGGTTCTTGGCGAGAACGCGGGTCAGAACAGGGGTGAAGTCGCCGGTATCGATGGGCACGAACTCCTCGGCCACCAAAATGTCGCTCATCTTGTTGACCTTGAGCGCATTTTTCAGGGTTTTGGCGTCGCTATGGCCCAACACGTTGTCGGCCGTGAGCAGCACGAGTTTCTTGACCCCAAGTTTCTTGTAGATTTTGATGCCCTCTATGGCAATGGTCAGGTCGGCCGAAGGCATGGTGCGGAACAGGTATTTATTGTTGGCGTTGGTAAAGTCGGCTCCACCAGCGATGGCCGCTATGGTGACTATCTTGTCTTTGTTGATGAGAGGAATTTGGGGTTTTGTGACCGCCCCCCCCAGGGTGCACATGAACTTGGCTCCCTGAGCCACGCCGCGCTTGAGGCATGAGACCGCGTCTGCGGGGATGTAGCGGTTGTCACATTGGATCTTTTCCCACATGTAGGTTTCGCCGTTGATCTTGATGCCGCCGGCTTGGTTGACCTTGTCCACGGCCAAGCCCACCCCGCGATCCTGGGAAAATCCCCACGATGCGGCTTTACCAGAGAAAGGATTGTTTGACAGAATCTTGAGTTTCTTGACCTCGGCCTGTACGCCTCCGGTCATGGCTGGAGACATTATCAATCCGGCGGACAAAGCCACTATGGCTAGCAGCTTTACCGTCATCCCAATGGATTTTAATGAAATCCGCATTGCAAGACCTCCTTGTCCTTGGATTTATTGGCTCAAAATTCGGCAATTCGTCCATGCAACTAGCTTAATTTCCATTTATTGCCACCAACCAGCCACGTGCACTTTTTTGTCACCATAAATGAGGCGTATCCGGCCTCCCTTGACGAGAAGCCGCTATGGTCACAAAACCACCGCAACCGGGCGGATAGGCGATCCGGTCCCTCCCCTGATCTTCAGGGGTAACGCAACGAACAAAAAACTGTCTGCCCCTTGGGCGGCCAATTCTTCAAGATTAAGCACTTCCATGATGTGTATGCCGTTTTGGGCCAACAGGATGCCATGCACCGGCAATCCCGCCGAAGGCGTCTTTTCCAAGGCAACCGTGTCGCCACCCACATAGGCCGCGCCACGCTCCACAAGCCAGCGGGCGCCATCCTCCGTAAGGCCGGGGGAGCCTTTGACATGCGATATGTACTTATGAGGGTCGCTGTAGTGTTGTATCCATCCGGTCCGGATAAGGACGGCGTCGCCCCGTCCCACTTCCAGGCCGTTTTGGTCGCAGGCGTATTGCAGGGCCTCCGCCCCTATACCGTAGCTGCTGTCCAGGCATTCCACTCCTTCCGCCCCGGCGATATCCAACAGAACGCCAGGACAAAAGATCGGCGCCACTTCCTCGATCCCACCCTTTTTCAGCCCCTCATAATCCTGCCAGGGAGTAATGTCTCCTACTCCGAAGACTTTCCCATCGATGCTTATATGTCCTAGAGCGTCAATATGAGTCCCTGTGTGTCCACCGGTTGAGAAAACGCAATTGGCAGAAGCCAATCCCCCCTCATATGGAAGGTCGCCGTGAACCCGGCCCAAAGAGAATGTGAAGGGTGGATGAGTTGGAAAGTGAGGCATGCCCACAAAATAATCCATGCCCAAGTCGTATACCTTGGCGCTCTTTACCAAGGTTGCCAACTCATGCTGGTTCAAGGTGAGCACTCCATCTTATTGGCGATCATGCCAAGCAAGCGAATTGTGTTCAGTGGCTCGCACATGTTTTTCCATGGCCACGGCAGCCTTCTCCGGATCGCCTTGGGCCAATTTTTCAATGACCTCGGCGTGCTCCAGGTCCACCTCTGGTAAGCGGCCGGGCCGGGTCATGGCCCGAACGCCCATCCAGTCGATAAGATCGCGAACGTTTTCCAGCGCCCCTACCAAATAGGCGTTGCCGGTCAATGAAGCCATGAAGGAATGATATTCGCGGTCGTTTTTGATATAGCCCACGTGGTCGTCAGACTCGGTGGCTGCCACACAGGCATTGTGGATTTTCCAAAGGCGTTCAATCTGCCCGGGGATGATGTGGTTGGCGATTCTACGCATGACCGCGACCTCTAGAACCAGGCGGAATTCATAGAGGTCTTTTATTTCATCAATGGTCAAGGCGCGTATGCTAACGCCCTTGCGCGGGATCAAGATGACAAAGCCCCTGTTGGCCAAGTCCAGCAGGGCTTCGTGAACAGGGGTCTTGGACATGCCCAATTGTCTGGCCAGCACATGCTCGCTATAGGTGTGCCCAGCCTTGAGGGTGTTGCCCATGATCCCTTCCTTGATGGCTTCGAAAGCCATCTCCCGTAGGGATGGGGGTGTCTTTATCGCAGAAAGAGTTTGGCTTTCGGGGGAGTTCATTTGCGCCCAATCTGATATGTTACATCTTACATGTCATGCCTAGCATGTTTCCATTCGCCTCGTCAAGGTCTTCACTGTTCATTGCCGCTGATAGTGGTGCGAGGTTGTCTGGAGAAATGCACATGTCCACGCTAGCCATGATCGGTTCATCCCCGCCCCTGCGGGGAACACCCCTGGATCAGCCGGAGCATGACGTTCATCTCCGGTTCATCCCCGCCCCTGCGGGGAACACATAGACATCTACGGTGGCCTATCCATGGAGGGCGGTTCATCCCCGCCCCTGCGGGGAACACGCCTCGGTGACCTCCTCGTTGGCCGCCTTGATCGGTTCATCCCCGCCCCTGCGGGGAACACACCCGTAGGGCCACTTCGGTGTGTTCGTAAATCGGTTCATCCCCGCCCCTGCGGGGAACACCCTGGCGTATAGACTCGCTGGCCCACCCGGTACGGTTCATCCCCGCCCCTGCGGGGAACACATTTGTGCGGCCCCGGGCGATTTGCGGACGAGCGGTTCATCCCCGCCCCTGCGGGGAACACATCACGTAGACCTCGCGGCCCTTGGTGAGATACGGTTCATCCCCGCCCCTGCGGGGAACACCCTCACGCCGTTGGCTCCACAAAGGTGATTTGCGGTTCATCCCCGCCCCTGCGGGGAACACCGATGTAGTCGAAAAAGGCTTTCACGGTTTACCGATTCATCCCCGCCCCTGCGGGGAACACTTGTTTGACGGTTTGTCTAAAAGGGGGGTAGTCGGTTCATCCCCGCCCCTGCGGGGAACACTTTTTTGCGACATACGCCGCCGCCTCGGTTGGCGGTTCATCCCCGCCCCTGCGGGGAACACTCCAGGGTGGTGGTGCCGGTCTCCAGCCTGATCGGTTCATCCCCGCCCCTGCGGGGAACACATGCACCCTGGCGTGATGCCCCAAGGTCTTGTCGGTTCATCCCCGCCCCTGCGGGGAACACAAATGAACGCCTACGCGACGCCCTACGACGGGCGGTTCATCCCCGCCCCTGCGGGGAACACCGGTCTGGTTCATGATTTAAGCAAGTTGCGGCCGGTTCATCCCCGCCCCTGCGGGGAACACCGCTGACAGCTAATTTAGTCAACTCTGACAAGCGGTTCATCCCCGCCCCTGCGGGGAACACCGCGGGGTTGATGTTAACCGGCCCGGAGGTAACGGTTCATCCCCGCCCCTGCGGGGAACACTCGCCGGTAACTGTGGCGGGGGAGCCATCAGCCGGTTCATCCCCGCCCCTGCGGGGAACACGCGAGGTGGTGCCGTTTATGGCACAGCAAGACCGGTTCATCCCCGCCCCTGCGGGGAACACTTGATTTCCAGAAGCTTGATGCTTTCCTGAGCCGGTTCATCCCCGCCCCTGCGGGGAACACGGGTACGTTGGTCATTTGCCTTCTCCTAGGGCCGGTTCATCCCCGCCCCTGCGGGGAACACAACCCAGCCAAGAATGGTGCTGGGACAACTGCCGGTTCATCCCCGCCCCTGCGGGGAACACGTTTGCTCGGCGCTCAACGCCTTGCCGTCT
>JAHJPG010000068.1 GCA_018819925.1 Pseudomonadota bacterium | reverse complement strand
TTGAAATCATCGATCATGTTGGCGTCTTCACTCTCTGTAACCCACCTGCTAACGCCTTGAGCCAAGAACTGAAAGACGAGTTCCTGATGCGATTAGCAGAAATATCATCAAACGAAGCCGTTCGGGCGCTGATTATTACAGGAGCTGGGGATAAATTCTTTGCCGCGGGCGCGGACGTCCCGAGCCTTTTGGAACTCGACCATGATAGCGGCCTGCAACGCATTTTGAAAATCCGGGATTTCTATGAAGGCGTGGCTGCCTTTGAAAAACCCGTAATCGGATCAATCAATGGTATCTGCATGGGAGGTGGCCTGGAACTGGCGCTGTGCTGCGACATCAGGGTTGCTGCCGACCATGCCCGCCTGGGCCTGCCCGAGGTAGGGCTGGGAATTATTCCCGGAGCCGGAGGGACCCAAAGGCTGCCCCGAATTGTCGGGCCCGGATGGGCGAATTGCCTTTTGATGACAGGCCAACATATCAACGCCCAAGATGCGTTACGGATCGGGCTAGTGCAGGCGGTTTCGCCCTTGAAAAATCTTCATGAAACTGCTTTTACGATTGCTAAAAAAATTGCAGACAACGGCCCCGTAGCAGTTCGAGCAGTTAAAAAGGCATCAGCAACAAATATGCAGCACACTCTTCAGGAAGGCCTTGAGTTTGAAAGCCGCCTATTCGCGGAAGTCTGCGGCACCGCAGACAAGAATGAAGGCGTCAACGCCTTTCTACAGAAACGAAAACCACAATTTCAAGGCAGATAACGTCATCCAGGAATGTGGAGAAAGGAATACTTGAAATGGATATAAATAAGATAGGCATAGTCGGTGCCGGCGCCATGGGAAGCGGTATTGCACAAGTTTGCGCCACCAATGGCATCTCTGTAGCACTGTGTGATCTATCCCAGGAAATCCTAGATCATGCTATGGAACAAATTCATTGGTCTGTTTCCAAATTGTTTAATAAGGGAAAACTTACAGAAAATATCGACACCATCATGAACAGAATTGTTTTTTCCGTCGACTACAATGCGGTAACAAATGCCGAATTGATAATCGAGGCCGTCTTTGAAGCGATTGAAGTAAAGCACCAGGTGCTTCAATCCCTGGAAGGAATCATCCGTGAAGACACCATTGTGGCATCCAACACCTCCGCGATACCGATCACCGAGATCGCAGCCGTTACCCGGTATCCAGAAAATGTTATTGGCCTTCATTTTTTTAACCCGGTTCCAATGCTTAAGGCAGTGGAGGTCATCCGCGGAATCAGTACCAGCGACCGCGCCTTTCAATATGGCGCGGATTTCGTCCGGCGAATCGGGAAAGAGCCGATAATGGTTAATAGGGATCTTGCCGGCTTTATTTTGAACCGGATAAACATGGTGTCCAACATAGAAGCAATGCGCTTGGTGGAACAAGGAGTCGCCACGCCTGAGGATATCGACAGGGGGGTGAGGCTAGCATTTGGGCGAAAAATGGGAATTTTTGAAACTGGCGACCTCGTGGGGCTGGAGGTTTCATTGATGGCCTACGACAATGTCTACCGGGAAGAAAATGATCTCCGTTTTTATGCACCCGCGATACTGCGGCGTAAGGTGCGTGCAGGGCATCTTGGGCGAAAAGCTGGCAAAGGATGGTATCAATACGATCCGGACGGCAATCGCAAATAGGTACTCCCGGAAATATTCGTATTCCTAAATGTACCATCGTTTGATAAAAGTTATCTTCCATTCTGGGTATTTCATACTTGACAAACTTTAGCCTATTTATGGGTACTAAACCTATCGAAAACTAGCCGGACACGGCAGAATTTAAAACTATGAGGTAATGTACGCAGATCCAATATGTGTGGTAAACATGGCATTGTAAATGGCAAGCACCTCTAGTTATTTTATTGATTACGTGGTGACACCTGGCCATTATTCGTCCCGCTTCTTCATCATGGTTTATCTATGATATTCTGGAAACTGCTCCATAAATGGCCTCATGGCAAATGCTGGAGGTAAGAATTCATTGTGGAATGTCTATTAGTAGAAAATAAAGATCGTATCGCTACGATTACCCTGAATATACCGGATAGGCGTAATGCATTCAACCGCCAACTCATTGCAGAATTATCTGAAACGGTTTTCCGGATTGCTGTCGACAGCACAGTCAGCGTCATAATATTAACCGGTGCAGGCAAGAGTTTTTCCGCCGGAGCCGATATCAAAAAGCCGAGTCCTTTCAATACGGAAATCATAGGCGAGCACATAGACAATACCTATAAGCCAGTATTGGTCGCGATGGCGGAGATGGAAAAGCCTATCATTTGCGCAGTGAACGGAGCGGCGGTGGGTGTCGGCAGCGCATTTGTCATGAACTGCGATCTTATTGTAATGGCAGAGAGCGCGTTTTTCCTTGAAGCGTTTAGTACCATCGGCCTGATTCCCGATGGGGGGATGACTTGGTGGCTTAGCCGGGCGATCGGCTACCATAGAGCCTATCAGCTCGCCATTGAAGCTGAGCGTATCTCTGCGGAGCGCTGTAGGCAATTGGGGATCGCCAACAAAGTGGTCCCGGACGCAAAACTCATGGAGGAAGCCTATGCTTGGGCAAGACGGCTAATTGACAAGTCGCCAATCGCTCTCGGCGCAACAAAAAGAGCCTTAAGGCAATCTATGAATTTAAGTTATAACGAGGCGATCTCGATGGAAACAGTGCTACAGATGGTTTGCAAGCGGAGTGCGGACTATCAGGAAGGAATCGCCTCCTTCAATGAGAAAAGAAAACCAAATTTTAGTGGAAGGTAGTTTCACTCTATAAGAGCAAGATCGTGGTAGGCGTCGAAGTGAACCACCCTGTTACGCCGGCGGCTGGCTCATATATATCCGGCCATTACGTGACTAAGACAAATTAGTGACTAAGACACATTAAATACCTGTAGGTATGTTCCATATACATCTACACTGAACGGAACATGCCTATGGGTACATTTTTCTGGATATGCTCAACCATCCGCTCGACTACAGCGGTGATATGTTTTTCCATATTAATCCTTGCCTTTTCACCATTACGCTCGACCAGGGCCTGAAGAATTATTTCATGGGCCCGGACATCCCTGTCAAAACTAGGGTTTGCATATACAAGAAACCAATGGTTGGTAAACTGAGCGTGCTGTCGAATCATTTGGATGATACTTTCATTCCCACATCTTTGGTTGATTATTTTGTGAAACTTCTGGTTAAGCAGCTGCCAAGTCTTAGCGTCTCCTTCCTCGACATTGCCCTGCATATTCACGATGTCTTTGAGCTTTTTAATATCTTCTTTTGTGATATGCTCAACGGCCAAGTAAGCAGCGTGTCCCTCCAACATAGACACGACCTGATAGCCTTCCACGATCCGGTCGATGGTAAGTGCCGCCACACTAGCGCCCTTGTAAGGTTCGATTTCTACCAAGCCATCATTGGCAAGTATGCTCAATGCTTGTCGAATAGTCATGCGCGTGACGTTATATGTGTCCGCCAATTTTTTTTCAACAAGATGCTCATTGGGCATCCTCTTGCCCGCATATATCTCTTTTCTAAGCTGCTTGAGCACTCGGTCTACTTCGACCTGGAAGGGCGTCCTCTTAGTTGTGTTCTTGGGCATCGGTTACCTACTCTGATTTGATGGTTCTAGGCGGCTGTCCGCTCATTTATCTTTTTTCAAGGATAATACATTAATCTATTAGTATACGGTAAATTAGGTTAAATGTAAAAATCTTCTTACATCTCTCCGCTATTTATGAACCTCCCCGGGACTGCCGGGGACTCCATTACTTGAGAGGAGGGAGTCATGCCTAAGCAAATCAGATACTCTCCAGAGGTTGTTGTCTAATCGGGAGCACAAATGCAAGGCTCTCCTATTAAGGAACGGGCGGTGCGGATTCTCTTGGAGCACCAGGATGAGTACCAATCCTGGTGGCAAGCCATCTGCTCCATTGCGGCCAAGATCGGCTGCACTGGCGAGACCCTTCGCAGTTGGCTGCATCAAGCCGAGCGTGACCAGGGTATCCGGGCTGGCCTGACCACATCGGAGCGTGAGCGTCTCAAACAGCTTGAGCGGGAAAACCGGCAGCTTCGGCGGGCCAATGAGACATTTCGTAAGACGTCGGCTTTTTTTGCACAGGCGGAGCTCGACCGCCTACGGAGGTGATGGCGTCTTTCATTGACACCCATCGTCTTAGTCACGGGGTCGAGCCGATCTGCGCGGTATTGCCGATCACCCCGTCGAGCTACTATGAGCACAAGGCCCGCCAGGCTAACCCCGAGCGGTAGCACCTCTCTCGCGAAATATACTCGCTTAATAAGGTGTCCAGTAAATAGGGGGAACTTCAGACAGTGATTACTTGCCTTTCCCCAAAATAAATATTATCAGACAATATATCCCCATGCAACACAGTTTTTTGCTCACAATGTTCAGCAATGCGTTGCCTGATCAAGACTAAGTAGCGATTAATTGTCTTCCGGCTTAATCTGATTGATAGGGCGATTTTATTGGCCTCCAAGTCCAGTTCAAAGAACCTCACTATGTCCCTTAACCTGGCTTCCTGAAAAATATAATGGTATGCATACTTATTTTTATTGCCAATGAAAACGTTCCACGTATAACACTATAGCACTGCTAGCTCTGGAACTATTTTCTCCTGATAAAATGAAACTATGATTTACGGCAGGCGAAAGACAGCGAAGCATACTTATAATGTTCAACCCCTGCCAATGATGCAAATAGCTGCGACATTCTGATGTGGTCTTCCTCCTAAATTGTGGGTCAATCCCAACCGGGCATTATGCACTTTCCTTTCTTCAGGAACTCTTTCCAGTAACTGCTCGTACATGGCATATAGCATCCTCAAGCCGGAGGCGCCGACAGGGTGGCCGAAACATTTCAGCCCCCCGTCCACTTGGCAGGGTATACCCCCGTTGAGGTCGAATAGACCATTGAGCACATCATCGCATGCGCTACCCTCAGGAGAGATGAAAAGATCCTCCATTGTGACGAATTCTGTGATGGAAAAGCAGTCATGCACTTCCATCATGCTAATCTCCTGCCGAGGATTTTTGATGGCAGCCTCTTCGTAGGCCTGCATGGCTGCTCTCCGGGTGGTAGCAAAGTATGAACCATCCCAATTGGTCGAAATAGACTCTTCGCCGGATGTCGCCGCGATCTGAATGGACTTGACCGATATGATTTCCTCTTTGGGTTTAATCGCACGTGCAATGTCGGTGGTCGTGACGATGGCGGCAGCCGAACCGTCACTGACTCCGCAGCAATCAAAAAGTCCGAGAGGATAGGCAATCATCGGTGCTGCCAGGACCTGCTCCTCGGTAATCACCTTGCGTAAATGGGCCTTTTTATTCAGAGCGCCGTTGGCATGGCTCTTGACGGAAACATGGGCTAACGCATGCTTGATCTGTTCCATGGTGATGCCATGCTTGGCTGCATACGCTGTTGCCAACTGGGCAAAAGCCCCGGGGGCTGTGGCGTTGGCTCCCGCCATGAACGCATCTACACCAGCGCCGGCTCCTCCGGGCAGGCCGCCATATCCGGCATCCTTCAGCTTTTCGACGCCAAGCGCCAAAGCAATGTCATAGGCACCGGATGCCACAGCATAGCAGGCTGCACGAAAGGCTTCCGTCGCCGTGGCGCAGTAGTTCTCAAGACGTGTTACGGGAATAAAGGGCAATTTCAGCGTCTTTGCCAATGGAACCGCAGACTTCCCGATGTTGACCTCGTCGTTGTAGCAGCCTAGATATGCCGCCTGGATTTCCTTTCGTTCGATGCCCGCATCTGCCAGGCACTCAGTGAAAGACTCCACCATCAAGTCCTCTGCACCCGATTCCCAACGTTCGCCGAACCGTGTGCATCCCATACCTATTATGGCTATTTTATCTCTGATTCCTTTAGCCATCTGTTGTAGTCTCCTTTGATGGGACGGCTTTCCAAAAATAGCCGGAAATATCCCTTCTGGGATCGTGGTATTTTTTTCGAAAACTCATCTTCACCGGCATGCCGGTCGAGAGCGCATCCAATTCACAATCAGCGAAATCGAACATGTACTTTCCACCGCCCTCAAACTCAATCTGTCCATAAATGGCCGGCGGATTGAAAGATGACGCGAGATTGTCTCCCGTGTAGCTTGCAATAATTCCGGTTTTGTCGGAAAATCCATACTCTTCCATCTCATCGATAGCACCACATTCGTCATTGACGCACACTCTTTGAGGCGGATATTGAACTGTACCGCATTGCTTACAGCGAGTTCCGCGCAATGCCAATATTTCATTCCGTTTTCGCCACAGCAACGACCAGCGCGTCCACAGATCCTCTTCCGAGCGCAACCCTTCTTCAACTGGCAAAATATTGCGCCACACAAGGTATTTGGTGTAGTTGTTCAGTTCGATCCGATCATTTAACCAGCCGGAGATATGCTTGCTTGCCGATGGGTGTTCGATGGCAAAGGTCACCTCGAAGTCCAAAACGTCACACCCGTTGCCAAAGCTTAAAACCAGGATTCTCTCTCCGGCAACAGCATTTTCTAAGGCCTTTACCAGCATTACCAGTGCATGTGCGCTGCCACTGTCACCGATTCTTTCCTGCAAATTATCCTGCTCCATTTCGGGAGCGATGCCCATCAGATTGTTGATTGTTTTTCGAGCGGTCCTGTCGTGACAAGGATAGACTATTTTATTGTATTCACTTATCTGCTTGCCGTACTTTTGAAGAAACCCATTGAACGCTTCGGGAATCAAATGTGTCAATCCCACGTCGCGAATCCACCGATCCTCCCACTGACGGTCGTATTTGGCGAATTCGCCGCGGTAATGATCCACAAAATCGTGGGTGGTTGAGTAAGATCCTTTGAACTCGGCAACGACGTTCTCATCGCCAACGAGAAATGCAGCGCCAGCATCCCCGAATATGATCTCCTGTGGAGAAGCCGGCTTGCCCAGCCGGTTGTCCGCAGCGCATAGCAATGTAGATCTGGAACGCTTGGCCTTGATGCTGTCCAACGCATGGAGCAGAGCGGTGGTGCCGGATCTCAGGCCGCTACTGAAATCGGCTGCGGAAATTTCGTTCTTTAGCCCCAGCGCCGTTTTTATAATCCCTGCGTTCAGCCTTTCTTTAAACGGCAAGCATGTAGATGCGAAACAAAGCGAATCGATCCTTGATCGGTCGCAATTGCACATCGCATCCAGACTGGCGGCAACGGCCATGGTAATGCTGTCCTCATCAAACCCCGCCACCGCTTTTTCTCCTCTGCAGTGGGCTTTGTTCCCCGGAGCCATCCAGCCCATGGACTGGTAAATTAGTTGCCGGTCCAGACGGTATCGCGGCACGTAGCCACCGAAAGCTTGTATGCCGATCATGAATGCTACCTCATCAGACGGTTGGAGATGGTTGGAAAATTTCTCATGCAAAAGGGGCGTCGCCACCGAAAGGCATCTATGTGATCAATCTGCGGCGAGCCATCCGTAACTTAAATTGCGCACAATATCATATACAATATAAATTATTATAATAAGGATACGCATTTGTCAACTATTATCTGTAATGGTTGATAAACATGACAAAACCAACTGAATTAAATGACAAAAATAAAATGGTGGTTGTGGGAGGTGTGCAGGGCGTAAGCTAAAATGTAAGCAATATATGGAATAACGGCAACTGGTGGCCGGATGGCTGAAGCTTTTGAAGGAGCCGGTATGGTATTGTGCTTCCCAGCCCCCTGCTGCCAGCAATGGAAATGTTTCAAAATGCGGTTTACATGGCTGCGATTCCTTTATTCAACCCAATCTTTACTGCCTCTTCGTCGTTACGAGTGGAATTGGTGTAGTTGCGATGCGATGATTGGCCGATCCATTTGAGCCTGTTGCGGGAGTTGATCATCATGGATGCCAGCCTTTACTCCGTAGACTGGCCCTTGATGAGTTTATGGCGCTGGTCAGGTTTTTGAATTGAACGCAAAGAGAGTGGCCGCCGTGCGCGGCGACCCGCAAAAAACCAGTCACCTCTATTCCGTAGGCTACAGGAAGCTGATTGGTATCGGCTGGGATGGGGGCATAAACATGGATTTGAACACGTAGGGGCGTTTGGGGACACCTGGGAAGCACAAAAGAGGCACAGTTGTTTCAAACAACGCCGATGCCTTGCAGATATTCCCCACGCCTCCGATTAGGCCGGTCATCTGGAACCGCTGGGTGGGATGTCTCTTATTTTCCCCACAGCGGTGCCAGGGCCGTTTGCATCTGCTGGTTGGCCGAGTCAAAGGGCCGGGCTCCGCTCATGTCGCTTATTTGGCCGTAGCGCTCGGCGACCATCTCCGGGGTCAGCTCGCGCCGAGGCTCGAAGCGCACCCCCTGACCTTCCATGATCTGCACCTTGGCAAAGTATCCTCCGCCGGCCTCCACGATATCCCCGCTGACGCCGCACCGCTGGCTGCAAAACCAGGCCACCAAGGGCGTGACCAACTCGGGCCGCAGCAGCGGCTCCATCTCCGGCGGGAAGAAGCCGGTGGGACGGCTCAGGCGGGTGGCGGCCAGTGGCGCCACCGCGTTGACCAGGATGTTGTAGCGGTCCCCCTCCTGTTTCAGGGCGTTCATGAAGCCCACCAGTCCCAGCTTGGCCGCCGAGTAGTTGGTCTGGCCGAAGACCCCGAACAGGCCGCTGGTGGAGGTGGTGAGCACGATGCGCCCGTAGGCCTGCTCCTTCATTGCCGGGAAGGCGGCCCGGGTCACGTAAATGGCGCCCAGCAGGTGCACTCCCAAAACCATTTGGAAGTCCTCCACCGGCATCTTGAGGAAGGAGCGGTCTCGCAGGATGCCGGCGTTGTTGATAACTATGTCCACCCGGCCGAAGGCGGCCAGGCACTGCTCCACCATGCGTTGGGCCCCCTCCCAATCGGCCACGCTGTCGGCGTTGGCCACGGCTTGTCCGCCGGAGGCCACGATCTCCCGGGCCACCTGCTGGGCCGGGCCGGCCGAACGCTCCTGGTCCGCGTAGCCGCTGCCCAGGTCGTTGACCAGCACCCGGGCCCCCCGGGCGGCCAGGAAGGTGGCGTAGCTCTTGCCCAGGCCGGCCCCGGCCCCGGTGACGATGGCCGCTTGGCCGTCGAAGCGAATCGGTTCCATGCTCAGGCCCTTCCTTTCCGCGCGGCGGCGATCGATGCCGCCGGACGCGCCTGCCCCTTCCCCTGGCGCCGGGTCTTGGGGCATAATCTTGCAATACCCTGCCCGCCCGGATCCCACGCCTCTCGCCGCCAGGAGGAACCATGCTTTCCAGAGAACAGACCTACGAGGAGATTTACGGCGCGTTCCAGTGGCGGATTCCCGCCTTTTTCAACATGGGGGTGGACGTCTGCGACAAGTGGGCCGGCCAGCGCTACCGCCTGGCCTTGATCTTCGAGGACGAGTCCGGGCAGGTGGAGAAATACACCTTTTGGGACCTCATGCGGCTCTCCAACCGTCTGGCCAACCTTCTGGCCGCCCAGGGCGTCAAACGTGGCGACCGGGTGGGCATCCTGCTGCCCCAGTGCGTGGAAGCCGGCCTGGCCCATGTGGCCATCTACAAGCTGGGGGCCATAGCCGTGCCCCTGTTCACCCTCTTTGGGCCCGAGGCCCTGGAGTACCGCCTGGGCAACAGCGGGGCCCGGGCCATCATCACTGACGAGGCCAACCTGCCCAAGGTCATGGAGATCAAGGACGCCCTGCCCGAGTTGACCACCGTGGTGCAGGCCCGGGGCAAGGTCCCGGCCGGGGTGGTGGACTTTTGGGCGGCCCTGGACCAGGCCTCGGCCAGCTTCACCCCGGTGGAGACTTCGGCCGAGGACCCGGCCCTGCTCATCTACACCTCGGGCACCACCGGGCCGCCCAAGGGAGCCCTGCATGCCCACCGCACCCTGCTGGGCCACCTGCCCGGGGTGCAGTTTCCCCAAAACTTCTTCCCTCAGGACGACGACCTCTTCTGGACCCCGGCGGACTGGGCCTGGGCCGGTGGCCTGTTGGACGCTCTCTTGCCCTCCTGGCACTTCGGCATCCCGGTGCTGGCCCACCGGGCGCGCAAGTTCGATCCGGAAAAGGCCTTCCACTTGTTGGCCAAGTACGGGGTGCGCAACGCCTTCATGCCCCCCACCGCCCTTAAGATGATGCGCCAGGTGCCACGGCCCTGGGAGCGCTACGACTACGCGATGCGCTCCATCGGCAGCGGCGGCGAAACCCTGGGCGCGGGACTTCTGGACTGGGGCCGCGAGGCGATGAAGCTGACCATCAACGAGTTCTACGGCATGACTGAGTGCAACCTGGTTCTCAGCAACTGCGCCGAGTTGATGGAGGTGCGGCCGGGCTCCATGGGCCGGCCGGTGCCCGGCCACCGGGTGGAGGTGGTGGACCCCGAAGGCCGGCCGCTGCCTCCGGGCGAGGTGGGAGAGGTGGCCTGCCTCCGGCCGGACCCGGTGATGTTTCTGCAGTACTGGCAAAACCCTCAAGCCACCGCGGATAAGTTCATTGAGGACTGGTGCCTGTTCGGCGATCTGGCCAAAAAGGACGCGCAGGGATACTTCTGGTTCGTGGGCCGCAAGGACGACTTGATCACCAGCTCCGGATACCGCATCGGCCCCTCGGAGATCGAGGACTGCCTCATCAAGCATCCCGGCGTGGCCCTGGCGGCGGTCATCGGCGCGCCGGACCCGGTGCGCGGCGAGGTGGTCAAGGCCTTCATCGTGACCAAGCCCGGGGTGGCCCAGGACCAGGCCCTGGAGCGGGACATCCAGCAGTTCGTCAAGACCCGCCTGGCCGCCCACGAGTATCCGCGCCAAATGGAGTTCGTCAGCCAGCTGCCCATGACCGCCACCGGCAAAATAAAGCGCAACGAACTGCGCCAGAGGGAGTTGGCCCGGCAAGGCAAATGAGGGCCCACGGGCCGGCCGCTAGACCATCAGGTACTTGCGCTTTACCTCCTCGTTGGCCCCCAGCTCCTCCATGCTGCCTTGGAAGCGGATGCGTCCCCGGTCTATGACGTAGGCACGCTGGGCCACGGCCAGGGCGAAGGCCAGGTTCTGTTCGGAGAACAGGATTGTCTGGCCCAGGGTCCTGAGCGAGCGTATGCGGGAGGCGAACTCCCTCACCACCAGCGGGGCGAGCCCCTCCACCGGCTCGTCCAGGAGTATCAGCTCCGGGTTGCCCATCAGGGTGCGGCCCACGGTGAGCATCTGCTGCTCGCCGCCGCTCAGATAGCCGCCCAGGTTGCGGTCCAGCTTCTTGAGCGAGGGAAACAGCTCGTAGACCCGCTCCACGCTCCAGGGCTCGCCGCTGAACTTCTTGGGCACCTTTATGGCCAGCTCCAAGTTCTCGCGCACGGTGAGGTCCGGGAACACCAGGCGGTTGTCGGGCACATAGCCCATGCCCAGGCGGGCGATGTAGTAGGGCGGGCGGCTCTTGATCTCCTGGCCGTGGAACTTGATGCTCCCGGATTTGCAGGGGGTGAGCCCCATTAGGGTGCGCAGGGTAGTGGTCTTGCCGGCCCCGTTGCGGCCCAGCAGGCAGACGATCTCGCCCCGGTCCACGGACAGGCTCACATCGAACAGGATGTGGCTGGTGCCGTAGTAGGTGTGAACCTTGTCAACTTCCAGTATCACACCTCTTCTCCCAGGTATACGCGTTGAACTTCCTCATTGTCCCTGACCTCCTGCGGCGAACCGTCGGCGATGAGGGCGCCCTGGTGCAGGACGGTAAGGCGCCGCGCGTAGCCGAAGACCACGGGCATGTCGTGCTCCGTGAAAAGAATGGTCACCCCCATCTCCCGGTTCAGGTCGGCCACCAACTCCATGGTGGCGTGGGTCTCCTCCATGGACATGCCCGCGGTGGGCTCGTCCAACAGCAGCAGGTCCGGTTTTATGGCCAGGGCCAGGGCCAGTTCCAGGCGCTTCTTGTCGCCCTGGGACATGGTGCCGGCGATCTCGTTGTGGTGTTCGTTCAGGCCGGTGACCTCTAGCAGCTGCACGGTTTCCTTGCGGGCCAGGTGCTCGGCCCGCCGGAAAAGGTCCATGGTGCGCCGCTGCTGCACCAGGATGGCCTGGCGAACGTTCTGGTAGGTGGTGAGCATGGGATAGATGTTGCTCACCTGGAAAGCGCGGCTCATGCCGAAGCGGGCGATGCGGTATGGAGGCCAGGAGGTGATGTCCGCCCCCTTGAAGAGAACCTGGCCCTTGTCCGGGCGGTGGAAGCCGCTGATGAGGTTGAAGAAGGTGCTTTTGCCCGCGCCGTTGGGGCCGATGATGGCCGACAACTCGCCCTGGCCCATCCTGTAGCTGACCTCGGTTGTGGCCTGCAGGCCGCCGAAGGCCTTGCACAGGCCCTGGACATCGAGGATGTATTCGTTCATCTCAGGATGCCTCTCTCTCCGAGTCGGCCGGTGGCTCCTTCCGGGCCGGCAAGGCCGCGCCGTAGCGCTCCACCAACCCCCAGACCCCGCCGGGCATGAACAGCACCACCATGGTGATGATAATGCCGATGGTCAGGGGCCAATACTCGGTGAAGCCGGTGACGAAGGCCATCAGGAAAGTGTAGATCACCGAGCCGATCAAGGGCCCCAGGAAGCCGGTGGGCCCGCCGATGATGGTCATGAACACCGGCACCCCGGACTGGTGCCAGTTGCACAAGTCCGGGGAGATGCTGCGGTTGAAGGGTCCCCAGAGCCCGCCGGCCAGACCGGCGAACATGGCCGCCACCACGAAGTTGATAAGCATGTACTTCTTGGTGTTCACGCCCACGAAGCGGGTGCGTTGGGGGTTGTCGCGGATCGCCCGCATGGTGTAGCCAAAGGGCGACTCGCTGATGATCCACATCACGACTACCGCGGCGGTGACCACCAGCAGGGCAAAGTAATAGTAGGACCAAGCTCCGTCCAGCATGGCCGGGGGCCTTATGCCCTGCAGGCCGTTGTCGCCGCCGGTGAAGCTGTACCACTGAAAGATGATGTAGAAGATGAGCTGGCCGAAGGCCATGGTCAGGATGGCGAAGTAGATGCCGGTCAGGCGTATGCAGAAATAGCCCAGCACCAAGGCCACCGCGCCGGCCATGATCATGGAGAAGGGCAGACACAGGGCCAGGGGCAGCCCCGCCTTGACCATCAACAGGCCAGTGGTGTAGGCGCCCACTCCGTAGTAGGCGGCATGGCCGAAGGATAACTGCCCCATGTAGCCGAAGATCATGTTGAAGCTCACCGCGAACAGGCCCATTATCACAATCTCGGTGAGCACCAGCACCCAAAACTCGCCCAACACCGCCGGCAACAACAGCAAGGCCGCGAATACCGCCCCCGCCCAGGCCCACTTTTTCTTGCCCATCCTCGTCCCCCCTAAGCCCGTAGCGGGGTGCCGAACAGACCCCAGGGCCGCACGATCAACACGATGGCGGTCAGAATGAATATGAGCGCCAGAGCGCCGCCGGGCCAGAACAGTATGGCGAAGGCGTACACCTCGCCCACGATTATGGAACTAACCATGGTGCCGGGGAGGCTGCCGAAACCACCGATGATCACAACGCAAAAGGCCTGGATCACCACCGCCATGTCCATGCCCAGGGTCACCGAGCCCACCGGGCCCTGGATGGCCCCGGCAAGTCCGGCGATGAATATCCCCAACACGAAAACCCCGGTGTAGATAATGGGGATGGGTATGCCCAGAGCGCTTACCATCTCCCGGCTGAACACCGCCGCCCGCACAATGTGGCCGTAACGGGTTTTCTGCAAGAACCACCACAGGGCCAAATACACCGCGAAACCCACCGCGATCACGAAGATGAAATAGGAGTCGATGGGCACCCCGGCCAGGTACACGGGTTCGGACAGCATGGCCGGCCGGGTGATGAGCTTGTCGTCCACGCCCCAGGTGATCTTGATCAGGTCGCCCAGGATCAGGACCAGGGCGTAGGTGAGCAGTAGCTGCTCGGGGAGCTCACGTTCGTAGACCCGCCGGATCAGCACCACCTCGATTACCCAACCCACCAGGGCCACGCTCAGGGCGGCCAGGGGGATGGCAAGCCATACGGCGAAATCGTGGTTCTGCAGCAGGAACCAGAACGTATAGCAGGCATAGGCGCCCACCAGCCAAAGGGTGGCGTGGGCGAAGTTGAGTATGTTCATCACCCCAAAGATGAGGGACAGTCCCGAGGCAATCAGGAACAGCATCATGCCCCGGGACAGTCCACTCAAGGCCTGCGCGAACAGTAGGGAAAGGTCCATGACTGTCGGCCTACTTCTTCTTCTCCGCAGCCCGCGCCGCGATGATTTCCTTCTCCGGACGCCAGGAGTCGGGCCCCTTCACCTCAACCAGGTCGTGGTAGATGGGGAAGGGGTACTTGGGGTCGTCGGCCACCACGCCCAGATAGGACGAGCAACCGAGTTGGTTGTCGATATTGCGGAAAGAGAGCTTGCCGCGGGTGGTGTCTATGGTGGCGCCCTTGAGGGCGGCCTTGACCTTCTCGGTATCTATGCTGTTGGCCTTGTCGATGCCTTGCTTCAGGGCGTAAACCGCGTCGTATTCCATGACTGCCCAGTCGCTTGGGTAGCGGTTGTACTTCTTCTTGAAGGCCTTTACGAAGTTGGCCATCATGGGCTGATCCAGATGAGCGAAGAAGGGCGCCCGGCACAGCCCCACCAGGCCCCGGTCCAGGGACTTGGCCTGCAGGATGAGCTCGGTGACGCTTATCAGCGAGCCGGGGTAGGGGATTTTCTTGAAGAAGCCGTAGGCCTTGGCCTGCTTCATCCAGGCAACGTTGTCCTTGGAGGCGATGGAGCCGATGACGAAGTCGGGCTTCTGGGCCATGATGGCGGTGATGTAGGAGGTGAACTGGGTCTCGCCCAGGGGCGGCCAGAACTCCTTGACCAACTTCAGCTCCGGGGCCAACTCTTTGAGCAGGGCCACGGTGTTCTGCTGAGTGGAGCGGCCCCACTCATAGTCCGAGGCGATGGTGGCGTAGGTCTTCCAACCCTTTTTCTTGGCCAGGGCGGCCACGCCCAGCACCACGGCCTTGGCCTGCATGTAGCTGTTGGGCACCACCTGATAGGTGTAGGGGCTGAAGTTGGTAAGGGTTATGCCCTCGGAGTTGCTGATGGCCGGGATGTGCAGGACCTTGTATTCCTGGCAGACCGGCTTGATGGCCACGGCGCAGGCGCTGGAATAGGTTCCCAGCACGGTGCGCGCCTTGTCGCGCAGGATCAGGTCCCGGGTGGCGCGCACGGCCGCGTCGGGCTTGGTGTGCGTGTCGCGGATGAAGACTTCGATGGGATGCTTGCCCAGGAAACCGCCCTTGGCGTTGATCTCATCCACGGCCAGCTTGATGGCGTCCACGCCGTCTTTGCAATAGAGCGCCCCGGTGCCGGTGATGGCCAGGGCCACCCCCAGTTTGTAAGGCTCGGCCGCCCGGGCCTGCCCAGCGCCGCCGGACGCCAACAGCAGGCACACGGCCAGGGCCGCGACTATGCACAAAAGGCTCTTTCTTCTCATCATCACCCTCCCTTGAATGATCTCCCGATTACTTGCCTAAAATGGCGCCGGGACCGGTGCGCGCTAATTCCAGCGGACGGCGGAGCAGGCCTGTCCCATCTGAATGCAACGCTTCGGCCCTTCCTCTCCCGCCAGCCGGGGGGCGCGGGATATGGAAACGCTGAATCAATTTTTCTTTTCCGCGTAGGTGAGCACCATGCCCCCGTCGAACAGCAGGTCGCCACCCACCAGGAACCTCGAGAAGCGGGACATGCCGAAGATGAACAGGTTGCCAACCTCGATGGGGTTCATCAGTTCCTTGATGCGGGTTTCGCCGCACATCACCCCGGTGACCACCTCCTCGGGGCTGATTCCCCGCTTCTGGGCCTGGGCCGGTATTTGGTTCAGGGTCAGGGCGGTCTTGACAAAGGCGGTGCTCACCGAGAAGGCCCGTATCAGGCCGGCCCCCTCGGCGGATATGGATTGGGCGAGGGCCCGCAGGCCGAACTTGCTGATGTTGTAGGAAACCTTGGCCAGGGTGGAGATGTGGGCGTGGGCCGAGGCCATATTGCCCACCACTCCCCGGCCGTCCGGGCTATTTTTGAAGTGGGGGATGCACAGCCTGGACAGGTAGACCGCCGAGCGCAGGTTGAGCCTCTGCATGTAGTCGTACTTGTCCATGGGGAAGTCTTCGATGAAGTCGATGTGCTGCATGCCGGCGATGTTGACCAGGTAGCGGATCTGGCCCAGCTTGGCCGCCTCGGCCACGGCGTAGTCCATGTCCGCGTCCTTGGTGAGGTCGGTTTTGATGAAGATCATCTGGCCGCCCACTTCGCGGGCCAGGCGCTGGGTTTCCTCGCCGCCCTCCTGGTTTATGTCCAGGCCCACGGTCATGATATTGTTGGCCGCCGCGGCCACGGCAGTGGCCCGGCCTATGCCGCCGGCCGCGCCGGTGACGATGCATACGTGTCCGTGGTGGAATTCCGGGTCGGATAGAAGGAGGATCTCGTCGCTGGTGATGGCGGGTTCATTTATATCCACGGCATCCCTCGGTCAAAGGGGCTGGATTTTTGTCGCGCATCACGATGTGATATGTGGTTTACTGTAGAAGCAACTACCGGGCCAAGCCGGGATTTCTTGAGCGCCGGACCCGCCTCCACTTACGGCTCCCGGCAAAAACGCTAGTTATATCGAATTCATAAGAAAAATCAGCCTGCA
This sequence comes from Pseudomonadota bacterium, assembly GCA_018819925.1. Lineage (GTDB taxonomy): Bacteria > Desulfobacterota > Desulfarculia > Desulfarculales > Desulfarculaceae > Desulfoferula. The sequence goes on along the minus strand of JAHJPG010000068.1, from coordinate 18,926 downwards.
CAAAGCATCCAGGAGAAGCCTCAAGGGTGGAGGGGTTTTTACTCCCCGCCGCCGTAGCAAAGCTGCTACGCGTAGCTGAACTGATACGGAGTCAGGGCATGAATGGCGATGAATTCACCGGACGGACAACCTGCCGGCCCCAGGCCGGCGAGGTGGTGGCGCCCGCCCGGCCCGAGGGTGGCCAGATCGGCGAACTGGAGATGTACCGGCTCATACTGGACAGCATCTTCAATGGAATGATGGTTACTGACCCCCAGGGCTACATTACCCACTTCAATAAGCCCTACGGCCAGTTCCTGGGCGTGAACCCGCAGGAGCAGATCGGCCGGCACTGTTCAGAGGTGTTGGAGAACACGCGCATGCATATCGTGGCCCAGACCGGCCGGGCCGAGATCAACCAGTCCCAGCGCATCAAGGGTCAGAGCATGGTGGTGCAGCGCATTCCCATCAAGAAGGACGGCAAGGTGATCGCGGTCTTCGGCCAGGTGATGTTCAAGGACGTGCGCGATGTCCGCAAGCTGGCCCGCAAGCTGTCGGTCCTGGAGTCCAAGGTGAAGCTCTATGAGCAGGAGCTTATTTCCCTGCGCTCCACCCGCTACACCCTGGAGAGCATCGTGGGGGTCAGCCAAGGCATCCTGGCCCTGAAGCGGGAGGCGGCCCGGGCCGCGGCAGGGGCCCTGCCGGTGCTCATCACCGGTGAGTCCGGCACCGGCAAGGAATTGTTCGCCCAGGCCATCCACAGCGCCGGCCCCCGCCGCACGCGGCCCTTTGTGCGCATCAACTGCGCGGCCATCCCCAAGGACCTGTTGGAGTCGGAGCTGTTCGGCTACGAAACCGGGGCCTTCACCGGGGCCCGCTCGGAGGGCAAGCCCGGCAAATTCGAACTGGCCCAGGGCGGCAGCGTATTCCTGGACGAAATCGGCGACCTGCCCATGGAGATGCAGCCCAAACTGCTCAGGGTGCTGGAGGAGAAGGAGTTCGAGCGGGTGGGGGGCACCACGGTGATCAAGGCCGATTTTCGCCTGGTGGCGGCCAGCAACCAGAACCTGGAGCAGATGATGGCCCAGGGCGCCTTCCGCAAGGACCTTTACTACCGCCTGAACGTGATCCCAATACAAATACCCCCCCTGCGCGAGCGCCCGGAGGATATCCTGGCGCTGATCCGCCACTACCTGCCCCTGGCCAGCGACAAAAGCCAGGCCGAGAGTATCCGAATGGACCAGGGGGCCGAGCACATCCTGCTCAACTACAATTGGCCCGGGAACGTGCGCGAGTTGTTCAACGTCACCGAACGCATACTGCACTCCCTGGAAGGGGAGGTCATCACCCCCCGCGACCTGCCCCTGTATCTTAGCCGTAACTGCCGCAAGGAAGCCCAACCAAACCGCAGTTCCCTCAAGGAGGTGGTGGCCCGGGCCGAGCGGGACGCCATAAACTACGCCCTTGGCCTGACCGGCGGCAACAAGTCGGACGCCGCCCACCTGCTGGGCATTCACCGGACGCTGCTTTACAAAAAACTATGGAAATACGAAAAAATGTCCTTGGACATCCCAATGCGATCTAGTTTGTAGCAATTTCGATACAAAGTCCTTGCGCGCCCTCCGCACAAAAGGACCATGAAAATTAGGTGGAGGACCTGGCGAAGCTTTTTCTGCCCGAATTATGTTTTTTTTCAGCGGGATGATTAGGGCGCGAGAGGATTGGCTGCCGGCGATTCGCAGACTCCGGACGGCCACCTACTAAGTATTGAGGACCATGCGGATGATTTTGAGCATTTCGTTTTTACCGAAGGGCTTGGAAAGCAAGGCGGCCGCGCCGGAAGACAATGTCTTCCTGAGGTCTCCGTCCCTGGAATAGCCGGTGGATACGATGACCCTGAGGTTCGGTTCCAGGGCAAGCAACTCCTGTAGACATTTGTGCCCTCCCATGCCGGGCATGCTTAGATCGAGTATCACCAGGTCGATCTCCTCGCCCCTGGCACGGAACACCGCCAAGGCCTCCTCGCCGTCGGGAGCGGTGAACACTTTATACCCGGCGCGGGATAAGTGTTGGGTTCCTATGTCCAAGATGTGCATTTCGTCATCGACCAACAGGATGGTCTCCCGGCCGCCTTGCACGGCTTCAGGGAGTTGATCTGCCAACGTTTCAATTGTTTTGTTCTGAGTCGGGGGCAGGTAAATGGTGACGGTGGTGCCCTCTCCTGGTGTGCTGGCACAGGTGATGTGCCCATCGTGAGAATTGACGATCCCGAAAACAGTCGATAGCCCGAGGCCGGTTCCCTTGCCCACATCCTTGGTGGTAAAGAAGGGATCGAAGATTTTTTCCAAATCTTCTTCTTTGATGCCCAGCCCGGTGTCGTTGACTGTGATGATCACATAGTCCCCGGCAAAAGGCTGGGTGCAGGCTAGGCAAGTAACGCCCTCCACGGTTTGTTGGCCGGTTGCGATGGTGATGGTCCCGCCGCCGGGCATGGCGTCCCGGGAGTTGGTCGCCATGTTCATGAGGATCTGCTCGATCTGTTGTGGGTCGCCCATGACCGAGCTGATCTCCTCGGACAACTCCAGGCGGAGGTCGATCATCTTGGGCAGGGTTTGTTTCAGAAGGTTGGCGGCGATCAATATTTCTTTGTTGACGTCAACCAGGCCAAGTTTGGAATCGGCCCTCCGGCTGAAGGTCAATATTTGCTGCACCAGACCCTTGGCGCGGATGGCCGCCTGCAATATGCCCTGGATTTCTTCTTGGTTGGGCCTGCCTTCCTCCGCCTCGGCCAAGGCGATCTCAGCGTAGCCCATCACCGCGGCCAGGATGTTGTTGAAGTCGTGAGCGATTCCGCCGGCCAGCGTGCCCACCGCCTCCATCTTTTGGGATTGGCGAAGTTGGGCCTCCATTTTTATGGAGTCGGTGATGTCGCGTATATTGCCGACCATTCCTATGGGCGTTCCGTCATCCCTGCGAATGGGCGCTCCATTTATAAAAACATCCAGAACCTCGCCGGATTTAGTGAAACGCTTGGACACGAAGGAAACTGGATCGCTTGAACTATACAACTCCTTTATATTTAACATGGTCTTGTCAAATTCCTCGTCAGGCACAAAGGGCGTGCGCCGGCCCAGCACATCCTTCGGAGTCCAGCCAAACACTTTGGTGAAGGCCGGGTTGATAAATTGAGCAATGCCTTGTTTATCGTAAACCACCACCGGGTCTGGATTGGCCTCCAGGATGGCCGCGATTCTTTCCCGGCTGGCCTTCAGTTCATTTTCAACATTCTTGCGGTCGGTGATGTCGCGGGCGATTACTGTAACGCCGCTAACTTTGTCGGAGATTATTCTTGGTGCGGCGTGGGATTCGTAATAGGTAATGCTCCCGTCTGTATTGACATATTCGGTTTCGTAGCGGGCAGGTTTTCTTGTGGCCAATACGCCTTCAAGCACGGCCTTTATTTCGGCTTGTCTGCCCTGGTCCACATATTGATACAGCGGCGTTCCTATTAATTCCGCCACGGTCAGACCCGGCGAGGCGAAGTTGGCGTATTCAACGTTAAAGTGGGTGTCCAGGGTCAAGATGTGGTCGGGGGAGCTCTCGGCCAAAGAGCGCCACTTGGCCTCGGATTCTTGCAGGTCGCTCTCAACCAATTTGCGGTCGGTTATATCCCGCAGGGAGCCGACGAATTTCATGGGGTTGCCTTGCTCGTCCCTGACCAGGACGGCGTTCTGGGAGCAGATACGGATGGAGCCGTCTTTATCCAGAAGCCTGAGCTCGTTGTCTCTGATTCCGCCGGTTTTTTGTATTTGTTCGAGAAACCTGATTCTATCGTTCGGGTCCTCATAGATATCCTCTAGGGATTTACCAAGCAAATCCTCCCTGGAATATTGGGAAAAGCTCGACACCGACGGGCTTATTTCCATAATCTTGCCGTCGAGACTGGCCTCATAGTAAATATCCTGCACGTTTTGGAATATGCTGCGATACTTTGCTTCGCTTTCCTTCAGCGCCTTCATGGCTCGCCGTTTGTGCACCAGGTTTATAAACAAACCCACGACGAGCAGCGCCTCCAAAAGCAACAAGGCAATGGCGCCAATAATATATTTTTGGTAACGCTCGAACGTGGACAGGTGTACGTAGCGAACGATGCTGCCGGCGGGCAAGGAAACGTCCAGAAGATTCCAGCGTTTCAATTGACGCCAATCAAACATGTCCACATTGGGCAAGTGGGATGGCTGAATGTCGGCGGGATTCTCTCCGGCAAGAATGCGCAGCCCGAGTTGGGCGGCTGTCTTGCCTTGCAATTCCGCGCTGCACATTTTCCCGCCAACGATCCCAGACCCGAAGTAACTGTCCCAAAGGCTGAACACCGGGGCATTGGCCGCACTAGAAACCTTTGCCACCATGTCGCGGGAGATAATAGGTTTGCCAGCGGCATCTCTAAGCATGATTAGGAAATAGATGATGGAATCTTTGGGCAGTTTACCTACTCGTTTTAAAATTTCATCGGCTGTCAAGTCGGTCCAGAAATTCAAGTCAAGGCGGTCTTGATAACGCAACAAGTCTTTGCGCGCCTTTTTTTCAACCATGCGGTCGGTGAGGGATGCACCACCCAAGAAAAAAACATGTTTGGTTTTCGGCAGCATCTTCAGGGCCAGTTCCATGGTGCCCACGAAATCCTCTCCCCTGTAAAGGCTGGTCATATTGGGCGGCAACAGGGGGCGTTTGAGGGCGGCTCTTTCCACCGACGCCAACACCATGGGAACGTTCGGGAACAGTTTCGGCCCGAATTTTAGTAAGAAATCGCAGGCCTCGTCCTCGTTTGCGATCACAAGGTCTATTTTGATATTGGTGTATTTTTGTCGGATGATTTGAAAAAGCAGGCCTTCGTACACTTCTCCATGAAAGCGAACCAGGTCCAGGTACTCGGTATTTATTTGGATCGCACCGCTGGGGGTGGAGCCGAAAACCGAATCGATCCCTTTGGCCACCAAGGATTCCCAAGGGACGCCGTCTTTATAGGAATAGAGGATCAGAACCTGTTTGGTATCGGAACGGCTTTGTGCAAAAAGGGATGGTCCTGTAAGCAATAACGCCCCAAAAATGAAGGCCGTCAAAGCCAGGCGCAAAAGGCGCATATTGCCCTCCACATGCGGGATTCCTTGATGCCAAGGACCGTGCGCACAGAAACCATATTAAAATTATACCATTTATGATGTTTATGCCTTGGCCGTTTGTCAAGCCGACGAGCCTGGGGGGTAACTACTTGGCTCTTTTGGGCAATGGCTCCCAGGCTTGGGTTGGAAACTGGTCTGCTACCTTCATTCCGCACCTCCGCGGGACCAACATGATCCCGGGAGGTGCCGGCGCTAGGGGCAGCTTAAAGCCAGGGGAGAGAGGAATAAAACCCCGGCATGGTGCGGATGCTTGCCTGTTGTTTAAATGGCGGCTGGCCTGGCCTCGGTGAATTGTGCCAATATATGATTCAAATATTTTAGGGTCCGAAACCAGCGGCCCACGACAATTTAACCAATCGCGGGGGCCATTTATCTTGGCAAAGCCTAGGCGGGGCTCGTGATTAGAGAACACCAGCACTTTTTTCTAGCCGGCGAGGAACTGCCTCGGCTGGTCGAGGCTGTGGCGGCCCATGGATATCGCATAGCCGCGCACAAGCTCGTGGATGGCAATCCGGTCCTAAGCCGCATCGCAGACGCCGGCGACATGCCCCGGGGCCTTGTCGATGCCAGAGGCCCTGGTACGTATGAGGTGCGCCACGCCGGGGGCGGTGCTTGGTTCGGAATCACTCTGGGCCAAGACTCGTGGAAGAGGGTGCTGTTGCCGCCGGATGAAGAGTTGCTGGCTTTCTCGCGCCAAGGCAAGGGCTTTGCGGTGGAGCCCCGGTCCGGCCAGCCCGGCGCCCCCTGGGCCTTTGTGGGTATGCGGCCCTGCGACGTGGCCGCCCTGGCCCGGCTGGACCAAGTGCTCCTGGGCGGGCCGTATCCAGATGCTTCCTACGCCAGGCGGCGGCCCGGGCTTTTGGTGGTGGCCGTGGAATGCTCCGCCCCGGGCGGAACCTGTTTTTGCGCGGCGGCCGGCGCCGGACCGGGGCTTGACGATGGCTACGATTTGGCCCTCAACGAGGTGGAGGGGGAGGGGAGGCATTTTTTCACGGTGCGGCCCGGAAGCTCGCGGGGACGGGAAATCATCGCCGGCCTTGACCTCGGGGCCGCCTCCGTGGAGCAAGCCGGCCTTGCCCGCGAGGCGGTGGAATCGGCCCGGATCGCCATGGCCGCGAAGCCCGGGATTGCCGGACTGGCCCCTGTTCTGTCCGCCGCTCACGACCACCCCCACTGGCAGGAGGTGGCTTTGCGCTGCCTGGCCTGCGGCAACTGCACCATGGTGTGCCCCACCTGCTTTTGCCACGATCTGGCCGATAGCGAAACGCTTGACGGCCTGCACGCCAGCCGCCGCCGGCGCTGGTCCAGTTGCTTCATGGAAGAGTTCAGCTATATCCACGGCGGCTGCATCCGCTCCAGCGTAGCGGCCCGCTACCGCCAGTGGTGCAGCCACAAGCTGGCCCATTGGGTGAAGCAGTTCGGCGTCCTGGGCTGTGTGGGCTGCGGACGCTGCGTCAGCTTTTGCCCGGTGGGCATCGACATCGCCGAAGAAGCCAACGCCATTGCAAACAACCCCAATCTGCCCGGCTCCAACGTCGGAGGCACGAAATGAGCCAAGAGCAACGCACCCTCCACGGGCATCCCTTTTTTCATGATCTGGAGCCGCGCCACCTGGCCCTGGTGGCCGGCTGCGCCCACGAAGTGAGCTTTTCCGCCGGGGATTACTTGGCCCGGGAGGGCCATCCGGCGGATCATTTTTTCCTGCTCCTGTCCGGCGGGGTGAGGATGGAGACCAGCGCGCCGCCCTTGGGGGTGCTCGGCATCCTTTCGGCTGGGGCCGGCGAGGTTTTGGGGTTCAACTGGATCTACCCGCCCTACAAATGGTCCTTCGACTACCGCGCCACGGTTGACACCCGGGCCTTCCAGATGGACGGCCGCTGCCTTCGCGGCGAGTTCGCCCAGGACCATGAGTTGGGCTACCAACTCATGACCCGGTTTTCCGCCGTTCTGGGCCGGAATTTGGACGCCACCCATTTGCAGATACTAGAATTGATCCATGAGCACGGCACCCGTTAAGCCCCAAGCGCCCCCGCCGGGCGAGGCCATGGAGCCCCGGCCCTTGGTCATCACCAAAAAACGGCGGGAGATAGAGGGCATTCATACCTTTTGGCTCGAGCCTCGAGACGGGGGAGAGTTTCACTTCGATCCCGGCCAATTCAACATGCTCTACGTCTTCGGCGCCGGCGAGGTGCCCATCTCCATCAGCGGCGACCCGGGCAAGCCGGGCCGCCTGGTTCACACGGTGCGGGCGGTGGGCAAGGCCACCCAACGGCTCTGCGCCCTTAAGACCGGGGAGAGCCTCGGGGTGCGCGGTCCATTTGGCAGCGCATGGCCCATGGCCCAGCTCGAGGGCAAGAATATAGTCTTCGTCACCAGCGGCCTGGGTCTGGCCCCCCTGCGGCCTGCGGTGTATTGGCTGCTGAACCACCGCCAACGCTACGGCAAGGCCACCCTGATCTACGGCGCCCGCAACCCCCGGCGTCTGCTCTATGTGGACGAACTGCGCAAATGGCGGGGCCGCTTCGACTTGAGGGTGGAACTGGCGGTGGGCAGTGCCGACCCCACCTGGGACGGCAATATCGGGGTGGTCACCAGCCTTGTCTCCAAAACCTTTGTGGAGCCAGGCAATACCGTGGCCTTGATCTGCAGCAGCGAGCGGATGATGAGGGCCATGGTGGAGCAACTCAACCAGGCCGGGCTTAACGATGGGGACATATATTTATCCCTGGAGCGCAGTATTAAATGCGGTTTGGGGCTGTGCGGCCATTGCCAGTTGGGCCCCACTTTCATTTGCAAGGACGGGCCGGTCTACCGCTACGACCAGGTAAAGGGCCTGCTGGCCCAAAGGGAGCTGTGAGGAGTTGGCCTCGAAGCTGAAGTTGGCGGTGTGGAAGTTTTCATCTTGCGACGGCTGCCAGTTGAGCCTGCTGGACTGCGAGGATGAGCTTTTGGCCCTCACCGGCGCGGTGGATCTGGCCTATTTCCTGGAGGCCAGCAGCGCGGCCAAGCCCGGCCCCTACGACATCTCATTGGTGGAGGGCTCCATCCTCACCGCCCACGACCAGGAGCGTGTACGCCAGGTGCGCGCCGACTCGAAGTTCCTGGTTGCCATGGGGGCCTGCGCCGTCTCCGGCGGCCTGCAGGCTTTGCGCAACTTCGCCGACGTGAACACCTACGTGAAGGCGGTGTACCAAAATCCAGGCCGGGTGGAGACTCTAGCCACTTCCAGCCCCATCAGCGATCACGTGGAAGTGGACATGGAGTTGCGGGGCTGCCCAGTTAGCAAGGACCAGTTGTTGGAGGTGGTGGTGGCCCTTGCCCAGGGCCGCAAGCCGGATTTGGCCGGCGGCAGCGTTTGCCTGGAGTGCAAGCGGGCAGGCCACGCCTGTGTTTTGGTCTCGCGCCGGGCGGCTTGTTTGGGGCCGGTCACCCAGGCGGGATGCGGGGCCTTGTGCCCGGGCTACGGCCGGGGTTGCTTCGGCTGTTTCGGTCCCAGGCAACAGGCAAACACCGCCTCGTTGGCGGGGGTCTTCCAGCGCCGCCTGGGCCTTGGCGGCAGAGACTTGGCCCGAGTCTTCCAGGGCATCAGCTGCAACGCCGATGCCTTTGCCCAAGAGAGCAGGCAGCATGAAGATCAACATTAGCGTCGACGCCCTCAGCCGGGTGGAGGGCGAGGGTTACCTGAAACTGGAGATCAGCGGCCGGGACGTCGAGGTGGTGCGCTTCGGCCTTTACGAACCGCCGCGGCTGTTCGAGGGGTTTCTGGCCGGCCGCCATTACGGCGAGGCCGTTGACTTCGTGGCGCGCATCTGCGGCATCTGTCCGGTGGCCCACCAAACTTCCTGCTCCCAGGCCATGGAAGACGCCCTGGGCTTGGAGTTGGACGGCCCCCTGCGAAACCTGCGGCGCCTTATCTACTGCGGGGAGTGGATAGAAAGCCACGCCCTGCACGTGTTCATGCTGCACGCTCCGGATTTTCTGGGCTACCCCGACGCCTTGACCATGGCCCAGGAGCATCGCCAGGTGGTGGAAATGGGCCTGCGCATCAAAAAGGCGGGCAACTCCCTGGTGCGCCTTGTCGGAGGCCGCGAAATACATCCCATGAGCTTCCGGGTGGGTGGCTTTTACCAGGCTCCCGAGCCGGAGCGGCTTCGGCCTTTGGAAGTCGAGTTGGAATGGGCGGTCCAAGCCTGCCAAGATGCCCTGCGCTGGCTGGCCAGGCTTCCCATACCCCAGTATGAACGCCGGTATCTATTTGTGAGCCTGAATCAACCGGGCGAATACCCCATTGATCGGGGCAAGGTAGTCACCTCAGCCGGGCAAAATCTGGAGCCGGGGCGGTTTTTGGACAGCTTCGAGGAATACCAGGTGCCTTACTCCACCGCCCTGCATGCCCGTCACCGCTCCCTCGGCGATTATTTGGTGGGGCCCTTGGCCCGCTTCAACCTGAATTTCGATGAACTATCTCCCCTGGCTCGGGAGGCGGCATTGGGGGCGGGCCTGCGCCCGCCGGTGAACAATCCCTTCCAAAGCATTTTGGTTCGGGGAGTAGAGCTGCTCTACGCCTGCCAGGAAGCGCTTCGCCTGATCCGGGCCTATGAAAAACCCCGGCGGCCATTCCTGGAGGCGCCCAATCGCGCGGGCCGGGGATACGGGGTCAGCGAGGCGCCCCGGGGCTTGCTGTACCACGGCTACACCCTGGACGGCCAAGGATGCATTGAGAAGGCCACCATCATCCCACCCACCAGCCAGAACCAAGCCACCATCGAAGCCGACGTGGGGGGCATTGCCAGGGCAAACCGGAAGCTGGGCAAGAAACAACTCACCAGGCTCTGCGAGCAGTCCATCAGGAACTACGATCCCTGCATATCCTGTTCCACGCATTAAAGCCATTACCCGCGCCGCACCCATGCCGGCGTGGGGGTGGCGCTAGTTTGCCTTTGCCAACCATCGGATGGTGAAAGAAGTTTTAAGCCGTAGGCCGCCAATACCCGGGCGCGAACTCTTCAACAGACCTCAGGCAGTTACCCGGTTGCCGCCGAGTGGGAAACGAGTCTCCGTTAAAAGCCCTTTGGCGCCCGCGAAGGCTAAAAACCTACCTCGTCAAGCACGCCTGCTACGCTTGAAAAGCTTGAGCGCTTCGTAAACCAGCAGATAAAAAACCGCAGCGCCCATAACGTACATCCAATCCACGAATTGGATGGGGCCGAAGCTCAGAAAATCGCTCAAGTAAGGGCCGTAGACCGCCAAGGAAACCAATCCGATAGAGACCAAGATCGAATACAGCAATATCTTGTTGGTGAAAAAATTGCGGCTGAACAGGGAGCCGCGTTCCGATCTTCTCTGCAGGATGTTGAAGAATTGGCAAAAGACAATGGTGGCGTAGCTCAAGGTGGTGGCCTTGAAATAAATCATGCTGTTCACGCTGTCCATGGTCAGGGTTATGCCTTCTCTTTGCATAAATAGGAAAAAATTTAAAAAAGCCAAGCCGCCGATCAGGATGCCCAAAAAGGATATCTCCACTGCGCCCCAAAGGTTCAGCATGTATTCGCCAGGTTTTCTGGGCCGCTTGGTCATCACGTCCTTGTCCGGGGGGTCGAAGGTCAAAAAGGTGAGAGGGCCTATCTCGGCCAGCAGGTCCACGGCCAGAATCTGGCCGGCCAGTATGGGTATGGGGTAACCCCACAGGGCGGCCGCCAACAGCCCCAGCAAAACCACGATCAGCTCCCCCACGTTGGTGGTCAGGGAGGCGAATATGGTCTTTTTCAGGTTGCTATAGATGGTCCTTCCTTCCTGGATGGCGTGGAACAGGGTGGAGAAGTTGTCGTCCAAAAGCACCAGCCGCGCGGCCTCCTTGGCCACGTCATTGCCCCGCTGGCCCATGGCAACTCCAATGTGGGCCCTCTTTAGGGCGGGCGCATCATTCACGCCGTCGCCGGTGACCGCCACGATCTCTCCCTGCTCCTCCAACACCTTCACGATGCGAAGTTTGTCCTCCGGGTCCACCCGGGCGAAGATGGCCGACTGCTTTTCCTTGAAAAGCTTCTTCAGGCTGTCGTCGTCCATCTGCTTGAGTTCGGTGCCGATGATTACCGGGGAGCCTTCGCCGGGCTCGTGCAGCCCGATCTCCCGGCCCACCGCCATGGCGGTGTCGGGGTGGTCCCCGGTTAGGATGTAGATCCTGATGTGCGCCGCCTGGGCGTCGGCGATGGCCTCTTTGACCCCCTCCTTGGGCGGGTCGATCATGGCCATCAGGCCCAAGAACACCAGGTCCCGCTCCACGTCCTCCCGCGCGAACTCCTCCTCTTGCGATGCCAGCCGCCGGCAGCCGATGGCCAGGACCCGCATGCCGTTGCGGGAATATTCCTCGTTCAGGGCGTTGATTTCCTGCTTCTGCTGATCGCTGAAGGGGACCTCTTCGCCATCCTTGTATATGTGGGTGCTTATGGAGAGGATGCTGGCGGTGGAGCCCTTGGCCGCCAGCCGGAGTTCGTCCCCGAAGCGCCGCACCGAGCTCATCCTCATAAGCTCCGAGTTGAAAGAAAACTCCTGCAACTCGGGGTTCTCCTCGTCCTCTTTGGAAGAGCGGGTGCCGAGCTTGGTGGACAGGGTGATGAGCGCGGCCTCGGTGGGGTCGCCCACCGGATACCAGAAGGCGTGCTCCTGGTCGGGCTCGTGTGTCTCGGCGTTGGAGGACATGGTGGCCGCGTCCATGATTACCTCGATCCGGTCTATGTGCTCCTGGACGAGCGGATCACCCGCCTCGTTCAACACCTCCCCCTTGGGTTCGTAGCCGGTTCCGGTGACGCTGTATTTTTTGCCGTCGAACCACAGCGACTGAACCGTCATCTCGTTTTTGGTCAAGGTCCCGGTCTTGTCGGTGCAGATGACGGTGGTGGAGCCCAGGGTTTCCACCGAGGGCAGATCCTTGACCACCGCGTTCCTGTCGGCCAGCATGTTGCTCCCGGTGGTGAGGGCCACCGTGACCTGGGCCGGCAGGGCCTGGGGCACCATGGCCATGGCCACGCCCAGGGCGTAGACCAGGCTCATGTACAGGGAGAAATCCTGGGCCAAGCCCAGCCCGAAGAGCCCCACGCTGATGACGACCACGGTGACGGTCAACTGGTTGGCCAGGCGGCCCAGCTCCTTTTGCAAGGGGGTTTCGCTCTCGCCCGCTTCTTCGGTCATGCCCGCGATCTTGCCGGTCTCGGTCCGCATTCCGGTGGCCACCACCACCCCGGTGGCGCTGCCGTTAGCCACCGTGGTGCCGGCGTAGGCCATGTTGACCCGGTCGCCCAGGGCAACCTCCCCCTCGATGGCGTCCAGTTTCTTTTCCTGGGGCACCGATTCCCCGGTCAAGGCGAAATCGTTGGTCTTCAAGCCGTTGATGTTGATGAGGCGGAGGTCGGCGGGGAGCTTGTCACCCGCCTCGATCTGCACGATGTCGCCGGGAACCAAGTTCTCCTGGGATATCTCCATCAGCTTTCCGTCCCGCATCACCTTGGCCGGAGACTTGATGAGGGTCTTCAGCTTATCGATGATCTTGCCGGCCTTGCGCTCGTGCAGAAACCCGATGACCGCGTTGACCAGGACTATGATGAAGATGATCGAGCCGTCTCTATAGTTGCCGATGAAAAAGGATATGAGCCCGCCCAGGATCAGGATAAAGATGAGCAGTTCCTTGAATTGGGAAAGAAACACCAGCCACAGGGGCACCCGAATCTTGGCCTGAAGCTGGTTGTTGCCGTATTTTTGCAGGCGCTTGGCGGCCTCGGCCGACGACAGGCCTTTCTCGCCGGAGTTCATGGCCTCTATGGCTTCCTGGGCTTCCATCTGGTAGGGCGTCTTGGCGTTGGGCATGGAGGCTTTCCCCGAATGGATTTTTGAGCTTAAAGCGAATGAACCAACTTGTTCCGGCCGCCGGTGAAAACACGGCCCCTATTTGGCGGCTTCCCTTGGGGCCTGGCCGGCAGGAGTGTACTCCACAGGCAATCCCGAGATAAGCGCGGGACTCAACAGGTTTCTATCGGCCAACTTCTTTTTGATGAACTGCGCGTGGTGGCTCATACGAAGCCGCCTAAAAGATCGCGTGATCACCACGATCAGCCAGGCCGGAAAGCTTTTCAACAAATCCTGGGGCGCCTAGCCGGCAGCCAGCGCCCCCTTCCGGGAAGCAGGCGGCCTGGGGCATGGCAAGTCGCGCCTCACCTGGTTTTGAGTGTTGTGATGCTCCCGGGGCACGCTCTCATTTTGGGCGGCACCCCAAAGCTGGGTGACCTCCCCATCGAAGCGGTTTCTCGCCGAAAATCCAGCAAGAAACTCGTTTTCCTCGACTTTGAGCATGGTAGCCTTACTGTATTCCGGCGGTCAACCGTGCATCCGCTCCCAGCCAGTGCCGACCGCGTTGACCGCCGTGAACCTTGTTTGCCCTCGTGCAACACAACCATTGGGGCCTAGCCACCTCAATGACCAGCCTACGTTGTTGTCTGGTTTTCCCCTCACCCATTGACCTAGCAAAATGACGGGGATTAACATGATGCTTGATTAGCGCCTGCAACATTGACGCCGGCCTGGGCCAAGGAGGAGCATATGCCGCCGGATTCGACCAGCGCCAAGCCAGCCGGGCACCCGGCCACGGTATATGTCTACATCGTCTCGGATGCCACCGGCACTGGCTCGGAGCGGGTGGCCCGCACCGGCCTGGTGCAGTTCCGCAAGATTTTCTCCCCGGTCTATCTAAGGCATCCCTTTGTCAAGACCACCCGGGAACTGGCGGGCATCCTGGACAGGGCCCAGGAACAACGCGCTATTGTGATCTACAACATCACCGACGGCGAAAATCGGCGCTGGCTGGCCCGTGAAAGAGAAAACCGCGATATTTTGATAATCGACATGCTGGAGTGCATCCTGCAGCGGGTGGGCGACTACTTCCACTGCAAGCCGGAGTTGAGCAGCCGGCTGTTGCCCCAGGCCCTGGGCGACAAATCCCTGCAACTGGCCAAGGCCATCAACTTCACCATGCTCCACGACGACGGCCAGCGTATGGACACCATCGGCCAGGCGGACGTCATCCTATTGGGGGTGTCGCGCAGTTCCAAGACCCCCATTAGCTTTTACTTGTCCTGCCACTACAGCCTGAAGGTTGCCAACGTCCCCCTGATTCTGGGCATGGACCCGCCGGAGAAAATATTTCGCCTCAAGCGGCCCCGCGTGGTGGGGCTTATGATCAACCCCGGCAAGTTGGCCTCGGTCAGACGCTCCCGATTTGCCCAGGAGAAACCGGCCGGCTACGCGGACAACACGAAGATCATGGAGGAGTTGGCCTTTGCCGAGGATGTCTACGATCGCATCAAGGACATCCTGGTAATCGATGTCACCGACAAGCCCGTGGAGGAGATTTGCAACCTCATCGTCTGAGTCCGCGCCCGCGCATGGGCGATGCCAAGTGTCAGGCCACTAGTGCCTCGATCTTGAATTCTGGCGAGTAGCGCCTACGGGATGACTTCTGCTGACTTCACTGCCTTGTCATGGATCATCTCTCTCGCGAAATCTACTCGCTTTATAAGGCGGCCGTAAAAACTGGGCAAGATCCAGCGCAGGGAAATTTTGGTGCGTTCCTTAAAGGGGGCGCACGCCGTCGCCCAAAGGGGAAAGCAGAGATCATGAGCACCGCCGCTTTTATGCTCGCCATCGGCCGGGTGGCGGAAGCCAGGCGGGTCGGGGGAATCTTCCCCTGGTCAGAGATGGAGCGCTTGACCCCTCCCCCAGGGCGGTGGCGGGGCCATGCGCCTACGGGTATCTTAAAAAACAGCCCCCAACCAAGGGGCGGCGGATGGACAAAAATTTAATACTGGACCAAGTTAGTAACGCCGCGCCGTGCCTGTAACTTTGATGAATTCGGCCGGGGCGGGCCTTGAACCGAACAAACGGTTGTCGGTGAATGAATACGGATTTTTGAACCTTAGCCTTTTCCTTGCGAGCAGCCAAGCGTGAATGATTGCGGGATTATGGTAAGGGTCGGCGGCCGAGAGGTCCCGGCCGCCGCAGGCGAGTCGTTGAATGACGCCTTGCTTCGGGCAGAGTTTAAACTGCCAACCGATTGCGGCGGCATGGGACCGTGCGGGCGGTGTCAGGTCGAGTTGCGCCCGATCGCGGCCGTCTCCTCTCTGGGCATGCTGCCCGCCGAAAACCGGCTGGGCGCCATCGAGGTATTGCCCAACGCGGCGGGAGCCGGAGCGGTGATGGTTCTTTTGGATACGGGCAAACGCCGGCGGACCAGGGGGTTGGGATGCGGCATGCGGGTCATCGAGCTTAAGTTGCAGGCCGACGTCAACGAACGCTTCATCCAGGCGTTGAGTCTTCCTCACCAGCCCAGGAAGAAATAATGGCGTTGCTGGGAATCCCAAAGCCGGACCTCGACCCCGTTCAGTTGGCCTTGGCCATCAATCATGACCGCCCCAACGAACAGTTGGAGCAGTCCGTGAGAGATTGCCTGGTCCAAGCCCGGGAGTTGATCGCGCCGCGGGCGGTTTATGAACTCTTGGCGGTGGTGGGGCAGGGGCCGGACTGGATCGAGGTGCAAGGGAAGGCGGGTGGCTCGACCAGACTGACGGTGGGCCCCAAAACCGACCTGCTGGGTCCCGCGGAGAGGGTGCTGGTGGGGGCCACCACCATCGGGCATGAACTGGACGATGCGGTGAAGCGCCTGAATCAGCAAGGGGACCCCTATGCCGCATACGTGCTGGACTGCGTGGGAGTGTCTCTTCTGGGAGAGGCGGGAAAGGCCCTTGACCGTTTGGCCGAGGAAGTGGCCGCCCGGCGAGGCTGGGGGGTGGGCCACCGCCTGGCCCCCGGCTCACTGCCCGGCTGGGACATGACGGACCAGAAGGTTTTAGCGGGATTGGTCTTGGCTGGCCAGGGCGCGATCATTTTCAACGATGTGGGTGTGCTTTGGCCCTTCAAGTCGGCGACCAGCCTCATTGGGATGGGACAAGGGTTCATTTCCCGCCGTGTTGGACGGGTCTGCCACATGTGCTCCAAACGCGAAACTTGTTGGAGCAAGGAAAAGTGATTTTCCCCCGTTTTTGTGGACACGAAATTAAACTGCCATTTTGATCACCTCATCATGTGCCGGGGCCAGATAACCCAAAATGGAACCAGCTCTCCATGGGGAGGCGTTGTCCCAGCAGTGGCCCTTACGGTTCATGCCGCATATCATGCCGTGGGAGCGTAGGGCACGCTGATGGTCCCCGCGGGCATACTGGCCGCCCCGGTCCGAGCGATGAACAAGTCCCGGTACCCGATGGCGGCGGCCCACCGCCATCTTGAGTGCCTCAGACAACAGCCTTTTGCTCATGCGGCTGGCCATGGACCAACCCACGATGAGTTTGGAATATAGGCCCAGGATGGCCGCCAGGTGGAACCTGCCCTGCCGGGTGGTGTGGCGGCTAGATGGCGTCGCCTGCCCGAGGGCCGCGTGACCCTGTCCGCATGCACCCCAACCCCGGGTGGAGACGACCGGAGTGAGATGGAGTGTGTTGGTTTTGTGCTTTTTCTCGGCCCGAAACAGCCCAAAACCTAGGCCTGTCCATCAAACCTTGGGCTTGATGTTCAGGATGCGCCGGGCGTCGTCGCAGGTGGCCACCTCCCGCTGGAGGATGCGGGCCAGTTCCACGGTGCGCTCCACGAATCGGGCGTTGCTGTCGGCCAACACTCCCCTGCTCATGTAGAGGTTGTCCTCGAAGCCAACCCGCACGTGCCCGCCCAAAAGCATGGCGTGGGTGGTTATGGGCAGTTGGTGAGGACCCACTCCCAGCACCGACCAGGGGCACCCCGGGATGAGGTGCTGCCTGAAGGCCATGAGGGTGGGCAGGTCGGCCGGCGCGCCCCAGGGGACGCCCAGGCACAACTGGAAATAGGGCGGTGGGTCCACCAGGCCCTTTTCCACCAAGTCCTTGGCCTGGCGCAAGTGCCCCAGCTCGAAGGCCTCTATCTCCGGCTTCACACCGGTCTCCTGCATGCGCCCCGCCGCCTTTTCAACCCAATCCGCCGGGTTTATGAACACCCGCCCCCGGAAGTTCAGGCTGCCTACGTCCAGGGAGCAGAGGTCCGGCTTCAGCGCCACCGGGATGAGACGCTCCTCGCCGGGGTCGTCCGATTGTAGGTTGAAGCCGCTGGTGGTCAGGTTCACCAGCATGTCGCTCTCGGCCCGGATGCGCTCCAGCACCTCGGCGAACAATTCGCGCTTGAAGTCAGGGGCCCCGGTCTGGGGATCGCGTACGTGAACATGGACCACGCTGGCCCCGGCCCGCCAACAGCGCAGGGCTTCCTGGGCGATCTCCTGGGGGCTGTGGGGTATGGCGGGGTTTTGCTGACGGGTGGGCGCCGAACCGCAGACGGCGACGTTGATGATCAATTTTTCCACTGGGTCATCCTCCCGGGATGGTTTTCTGGGCGGTTCGTGGGAGCCGCCGCGTGCCTAATCGCCCAGCAACATCTTTTTGGCCCGCTTGGCCAGAGCCAAGCTGCCGGTGAGGCCGGGGCTGTCGATGCCTACCAGGTTCAGGCAGCGGGAATCGGCGGGGCTGAACTCCATTACCCAGTCCGGTTCATCCAGCAGCCGAGCCTGAATGCCGACCTGGTAAGGTTCCAGGTCCTCCACCTTGAGGCCGGGGAAGAAGGGCGCCACCTTCTGGTGAAACTGTTCCATGGGCGGATAGTCTCCTCCGTAGTCCTCCTTGTGACCGGCGGCGTGGCCCAGGGGGCCTATGGTGACCACGGGGCCGAAGACGGTCTCGCCACCGGGGCCGGGCTCCAGGGTTGGGGTGAGATGCACCCCCACCGAAAAGTGAGAGCCCCGGGCCGAGTGGACCACGGTGGGCGTGGGATAGACGTTCATACCCTTGAGGCCCAATTCCGGCCGCTTATTCCGGTAGAACTTCACCGCTTCGCTACGCAGGGGCTCCACCTGATGGGGCGAGGCGGGGTCCACCAGGCGGGCCACCTCGTCGGAGTAGAGCCCGGCGCAGTTGACCATGCGTTGGCAAAGAAAGCTGTCCGTGGCTCCATCCCGGTAGCGGATGGTCAACTCAAGGCCTTCGGGCCGGGGCCGCGCGCCCACCAACTGGGTGCGGGTCATGAACTGGGCCCCCTGGTTGGAGGCCAGGGAATAGAGCTTGTAGACCAGGGCGGCGGCGTCCACCACCCCCGCGCTGGGCAGGTGCAGGGCGGCCAGACACCGCACCCGCGGCTCCATCTCTCGGGCTTGGGCTCCGCTTACCAGGCTTACCGGAACTCCGTTCAGACGGGCACGCTGTTGGTATTTCTCCAACACGGCACTTTGGTCCTCATCCACCGCCACCACCAGCTTGCCGCAGGCCAGGGCGGGCACCTCGTATTTACGGCAAAATTCATAGAGCAGGGCGTTGCCCTGAACGCAAAACGCGGCCTTGAGGGGCCTGGTCTCCTGGTCATAATAAATGCCGGAGTGGATTACGCCCGAATTGCGTGAGGACTGGTTTTCCCCTTGGGACACCCCGGGGTTTGTTTCCAGTACCAGTACTTCCTGGCCGGCGCTGGCGGCCTCCCAGGCCACCGCGCAACCCACCACACCGGCCCCAATCACAGCGAGGCCTATTTGTTCAGACATGGCATCTTCCAGGATGGAGTCGTCAAACAATGCTTGGCCAAGAAAAAGTTCCCACGCCGATAACAACTCTTGACTCTCGCGGAAGCACTATATTATAAAATATTATATTTTATAGTAAG
>JAHJPG010000067.1 GCA_018819925.1 Pseudomonadota bacterium | reverse complement strand
CGGCAGGCCCCTGCCCGAGGAGCTTTTCCCCGCCTGGGACCTGCTATGCGCCACCCTTTTGCGCTGGAACCGATCCCACAACCTCACGGGGCATCATGATCCCGAGACCGCCTATACCGACCTTTTCTTGGATTCCCTGGCCCTGGCACCCTACGTGCAAGGCCCGACCCTGCTGGACATCGGCTCGGGCGCGGGTTTTCCCGGCCTGGTGCTGGCCCTTGCCTTGCCCGAGCTGCGGGTCACGCTCTTGGAGCCCCGGGCCAAGCGGGTGAGCTTCCACAAGCAGGCCATACGGGTGCTGGGTTTGGGGGAGCGGGTGCAAACCGTCCTGGGCCGGGCGGGCCAGGCCCTTACCGGCGAGCAATTCAGCACCGTCACCCTGCGGGCGGTCACCGACATCCCCGGCTCCCTGGAGTTGGCCCGCCCCTATCTGGCCCCCGGCGGGGTCGTTCTGCTGCCCCGAGGCTCCAAAGACACCGAAGAGGCACTGCGCCAGGGCCTTCAAATCGCGCCCTATTCTCTGGGCCACGGCCTAACCTCCCGTATTATCGCCATTTATCTAAACTGAACGCGGCGCGCCCTTTGTTTCACGTGAAACAAAGGGCCGCTTTTGGTGCATCGGGCGGTCCGATCCCGTCTATTGTTTCACGTGGAACACGACCGGCAGGTAAACTTTTTGTTTACGATTCGTTGGTAGGTAAAACGATGCGGAAGGTGCAGCCCTGTCCGGGCCGGGTGCTGACCTCCACCCGCCCGCCGTGCTGCTGGATGATGCCGTGGCTGATGGCCAGGCCCAGGCCGGTGCCCCGGCCCCGGGGCTTGGTGGTGAAGAAGGGCTCGAAAATGCGCCGGGCCACCTCCTCGTCCATGCCGGGGCCGTTGTCTTTGAACTCCACCACCGTCTCTTTGGCCTCGGGGTGGTGGCTGGTGGACACCTCCAGGCGGCCCTGGCCGTCCATGGCCTCGGCGGCGTTGATTATCATGTTCAAAAACACCTGCTCCACCTTGGCCCGCTGTCCCCAGAACACCGGCAAGGCCGGTCCCAGGTTTTTTACCACCTCCACCCGGCGCAGGATCATGTGCCCCTCCATCAAGGAAAACACCTCTTCCAGCACCCGGTTGAAATCCATGGGCTCTTTTTCCGGGGTGTCCTGGCGGGCGAAGTCCAGTAGCCCCCGCACGATTATTTTGCAGCGGTTGGTGAGCTTGATGATCTTGTCGGCGCTGGAGGTCAGCTCGTGGTCTGGCCCCAGGTCCTCTTGCAGCAGGTGGGCATAGGTGAGGATGCCTCCCAGGGGGTTGTTGATCTCGTGGGCTATGTCAAAGGCCAGCTTGCCGGTGGCGGCCAGGCGCTCGGAGCGAATGAGTTGCTCCTCCATGGCCTTGCGCATGGTCACGTCCTGGGTGATGAACAAGATGGCGCTGCTTCCCCGGTAGGGGCAGGGAGTGGCCGTAACCTCCAGGTCAAAGACCCCGTCGGTGCGGATGCCCTGGCCCGAGAACACCGGAGCCCCCCCGCCGCGTTCCACCTGGCGCATCCACTCCAGGTAGCCGTGCCGGCAGGAGTCGGCCAAGAACTCCAGGAAGTCCGAACCGGCCTGGGAGATGTCGTCCAGGCCGAACATTTCCAAAAAGGCCCGGTTGCCGAAGATGAACCTCTCGTAGTCGTGCAGCACGATGCCCTCGCGGTTGGCCTCCACCAAAGTGCGGTAAAGGGCCTCGCTCTGGGCCAGCTTGCGTTGCAACTCCTTGAGGTCGGTGGTCTCGATGATGGCTTCCACCGCCCCGTTGACCTTGCCCAAGGGGTCGCGCAGGGGCGCGGCGGTGAAAAACAGCTCCTTGGGCCGGCCCCCCAAATTTTCAAAGTATTTTTCCGCCTCCCAAGCATCGGGGGACAGGGTTGAGCGGCGCAGGTTCTCCTTGCCGTAGATGGTCTTGAGGCGAACCTCGCTGTCGTCCATCACCACGTCGGCCAGGGAAACCCCCTTGGGCCGCTGGAACACCTTCCAGGTTTGGCCGGTGCCCAGAATGTCCTGGCGCTTCCAGCCGGTGAGTTCCTCGCAGGCCTTGTTCCAGTGCAGCACCTTGTGGCTCTTGTCCACCACGAAGATGGCCACGGGCACCAACTCCAGAATGGAGGCCACCAGGCTGCGCTCTTGTTCTATCTCCTCCTGGGCCCTTTTGGCGGCGGTTATGTCCTTGATGATGCCCTCGTAACCAAGCACCACCGAATTTTGGGCGCGCACCGAGGCGGTGATGGCCACCTGTATGGGGGTGCCGTTCTTTTTCTTGAAGTTGACCTCGTAATCTTTTACAAAACCGTCCTTTTCGATGGCCGCCTGGAAACGCTTTCGGTCGTCGGGGTTAAGGTAGGCCTTTTGGGCGCTGTCCGGGGTGGCCAAAAGCTCTTTCTTGGAGGAGTAGCCCAGCATCTCCACCCCCGCATTGTTCACGTCCACCCAGCGGCCGTCCCGGGAGGAAAGGTAGACCATGTCGCGGGAGTTTTCAAAAATGCGGGTGTAGTCGTTTTGCCGGGCCGAAACCTGGCCGCGCAGCAGCACGTTGTCCACGCTCATGCTCACAACCCCGCCTGCGGCCTGGGCAAAGCCCGGTCCCCAGGCGGGAGGTTTTTTGAAGCACAGCACCGCCAGGCCGCTGCCCAAGATACGGGCCAGGGGCCACAGGGCCACCCATTGCTTTTGGGCCAGGTCCATAACCAAGCGGTCCAGCTGGGGCCATCCGCTCTCCACCAGGTCTCCCGGCCCGATTACCACCCATCCCAGGCGGCCCAAAGGCTCGCCGGGGCAGCCGGGCGGAGACTGGGACAGGGCGCGCAGCCGGCGGGCCTCGGCGGCGGGCAAGCCCCAGGTGGCGCTCATCACCAGATTGCCCCCCCGCTCCCAGGCGCTGATGGCCCCTCCGTTGGCATCCAGGAGGCCGCCCGCAGTGGAGATCAGGGCGCGGCCCTGTCGATTGGGAGGAGCGCTTCGGGCCAAAACAGGCCTGAATTCCTCTAATAGCCTATTCAGATCTACCAAGGGGCGGGCCAAAATGATCTCCTGGACTGCGTAAACCCTGGTTGAATTGTATAATTACTAGTAAAGTGCTGTAAAGTGGTAAGAACAAGATAACAAACCGGCTCGGGCCAGCCCGGCCCATTGTAATTCGCGGCAATTTTTTCCGTATGCCAGGCCGAAAAGTCTTAATAAAAGAGCGAAGGGCTCTGAAAACCATCGCCTGGCCATAGCCTCGCGCAGCTATTTCACCCGGTGAAGGGTGAAAATACATGGGTGTTGGGCTCGCGGAATCAAAACCCGCCCGGTTTAACCCCAACGAAATCCCTTGCTGTAACTACAGGTTCTTACGCGCTAAAGAGGTTCAAAAGCTCCACGGACCCAACTGGCAGCCAAACTTGGACCATAAATTGCCTGGTGTTTATGCCCCAAAGAGGGGTTGAAACCAGAAAAGTTTATACCCTGGCGAGCCCCAGAGCAGATTCACAAGGCCGCCGGGCTCCTGAAAGGTGAAAAAGCCGTGTCCCAAGAACTTTTGGTGATTGGAGGCGGGCTGGCCGGCTGCGAAGCGGCCCTGGCCGCGGCCCGAAACGGGGTGGCGGTGCGCTTGGTTGACATGAAGCCGCTGGAGTTTTCCCCGGCCCACCATTCGCCCCACCTGGGGGAGCTGGTATGCTCCAATTCTCTCCGCTCAGACCAGATCAGCAGTGCCGTGGGCCTGCTCAAGGCGGAAATGTCGCTGTTGGGTTCAGGGGTTATGGCCGCCGCCCGGGCCACGGCGGTGGGGGCGGGCAAGGCCCTGGCCGTGGACCGCGAGCGCTTTGCCCAGCACCTGGAAAGCCAGATCGCGGCCCAGCCTTTGATTCAGCGCGAACTCGCCCGGGTGGACAGCTTGCCCCAAACCACGGCGGTGTTGGCCACCGGCCCCCTCACCACCGGGGCCCTCGCCGAGGAGCTTTCCAACCTAACGAGCAGTGATCACTTGCATTTTTACGATGCCATCGCCCCCATCGTGTCCCTGGAATCAGTAGACATGGACCACGCCTATTGGGGCGACCGCTACGGCGAGCCGGGGCAGGGCGACTACCTGAACTGCCCACTGAATCGTGAGCAGTGGGGGGAATTCTACTCCTGCTTGATCCAGGCCGAGCAGGTTCCCCTCAAGGACTTCGAATCTCCCCAGTTTTTCGAGGGTTGCCTGCCCATCGAGGTGATGGCCGCCCGGGGGGAAAAGACCCTGCTTTTCGGCCCCATGAAGCCGGTGGGCCTGGAAGATCCAGCCACCGGCAAGCGTCCCCACGCGGTGGTCCAGCTGCGCAAGGAAAACGCCGCCGGCAGCCTGCTCAACCTGGTGGGTTTCCAGACCAAGCTCACCTACAAGGCGCAGGATTTGGTTTTTCGCAAGATTCCAGCCCTGGTTGGCGCCGAGTTCGTGCGTTGGGGCTCCATCCACCGCAACACCTTCCTGGACGCGCCCCGGGTGTTGGACCCCCACCAGCGCCTGATAGCCGCGCCACACCTTTTTGTGGCCGGACAACTCTCGGGGGTTGAAGGGTATGTGGAGTCGGCGGCCATGGGGATACTCTGTGGTGTCAACGCGGCAAACCTCCTACATGCACGGCCCTTGCTGACCCCACCGCCCACCACCGCCCTGGGTGGCCTGGTCACGCATCTGCAAAACACGGCCAGCAAAAGTTTTCAACCCAGCAACATCAACTTCGGCCTGCTGCCCCCTCTGGAAGGCCGGGTGTTCAAGCGTCTGCGTGGCCAGGCCCAGGCCCGCCGGGCCCTGGCCGATTTCCTGGCCTGGATGGAGGCCGGCGGCCTGATCCCGGCCGGGGACATACCCGTGATACCCGGGGAAGATAGCTGAATTTTTAGCAAAACCCTTGTTTGGCCTCCCACGGCCTTGCTAAAAAGAGACTATGGCCATCTTTAGCCGCAAAACCTGGCATGGCTGGTTGGGGGCGGGGCTTTTGGCCCTGGCCGTGGCCGGCTCCCTGGCCGGGGTGGGCTGGATACGGGTCTGGTTTTACCAGTTGGCCTGGTGGGGTTACATTTGTATCGTTGATGTGTACATCCAGATAAAACAGGGTAACAGCCTGTTGGTGGACCGTCGTAGGGTGTTTTTGACACTGTGCCTGGTCAGCGCCGCCTTCTGGTTTGGCTGGGAGATGGTCAACCTGCGCCTGGAAAACTGGTTCTACCTGGGGGTGCCCCGCCAGATCTGGCAGCGTTGGCCGGGGGCCTTCATCGCCTACGCCACGGTGTTGCCCGGCATCTTCCTTACCTACGAGCTTTTGGGCCTCATGGGCCTGTCTTGGGGCAGGGGAGCGCGGCCCATCCCCAAGACGCGCGCCTGGTATCCATGGTTTTTAGGTGTTGGTTTATTAATGGCAGTCCTTCCCATGGGTTATCCTCGCCTATTTTTCCCTCTGGTTTGGGGGTCTTTTGTGTTTCTGCTGGAGCCTCTGAACCACTACACCGGCGCCAAGAGCCTGATGCGCTCCTGGGAGCGGGGCGATTTGTCGCCTTTCGTGCGCCTGCTCTTGGCCGGTCTGGTGTGCGGGGCGTTCTGGGAGTCGTGGAATTGGTTGGCCGAAGCCCGCTGGACCTATAATATTGCTTATCTGGGCGAGCCCAAGATATTCGCCATGCCCCTGGCGGGCTATCTGGGATTTCCGCCCTTCGCGGTGGAATGCTACGTTTTCTACGCCTCGGTGAGCCTGCTCTGGGGCGGACGCGGCTGGGAGAGGGACGACTACCAGCGCACGGTTCGCCCGCCGGCTCCCCTTTGGCTGCGCCGGCTCTTGGGCCTGGGCGCGGTGGCCTACGGCCTGTGGATGTGCCGCATGATCGACCTGCACCTTATAAAAGGATGGCTCCCCTGAGCAAAACCTACTATCTGCTCAACCTGGGCTGCGCCAAGAACCTGGTGGAGGGCGAGCACCTGGCCGGGCTCTTGTTGGCCGGCGGCTGGCAGGCGGTGGCCGAGCCGGGCCAGGCCGAGGTGCTCTTGCTCAACACCTGCGGCTTTATCCAGCCCGCG
Source organism: Pseudomonadota bacterium (assembly GCA_018819925.1). Classification (GTDB taxonomy): domain Bacteria; phylum Desulfobacterota; class Desulfarculia; order Desulfarculales; family Desulfarculaceae; genus Desulfoferula. The sequence continues at coordinate 14,782 of JAHJPG010000067.1, read as the reverse complement.
GTAGAGGAGGCCATAGAGGCGGCCCTGGATCTTAGCGAGTCCAAGACTCCGGCCCAGCGCCTGGTGGTGGCCGGCTGCCTGGTGGGGCGCTACGGCAAAAAGCTGGCCGCCAGCCTGCCCGAAGCCGACCTCCTGCTGGCCCCGGGCGAGGCCCCCCGCCTGCTGGAGCTGATGGCCAGCCCGCCCCCGGGCCGCCTGGCCATCAGCCCGCCCCGGAGCCTTTTCGGCGGGGCCGACCCCCGGGCCCTGAGCACCGGGCCGGGCTGGGCCTATCTCAGGGTTTCCGACGGCTGCGCCCAGTCCTGCGCCTTTTGCACCATTCCCCACATCCGGGGCCCCCTGCGCTCCCGGCCCCTTGACGATCTCCTGGCCGAGGCCGAGAGTCTGGCGGCCCTGGGGGTGCGCGAGCTCAACCTGGTGGCCCAGGACCTCACCTCCTATGGCCGCGACCTGGGCGGGCCGGGCCTGGCCGAGCTGCTGGCCGCCTTATCTAATATAGATGGCATTGAGTGGCTGCGGCCCCTGTACCTGCACCCGGACCTCATCGACGACAACTTGATCGCCGCCATCCTGGGCACTCCCAAGGTGGCCCCTTATTTTGACCTGCCCTTACAGCACGTGGCCGACCCGGTGCTCAGTGCCATGGGCCGCCGCCGCAGCGGGGCCGAGCTTGGGTCCCTGGTGGCGGGCATCAGAAAGGCAGCGCCCCGGGCGGTGCTGCGCACCACCCTGTTGGTGGGCCACCCCGGCGAGGGCCCGGCCGAGTTCGCGGCGCTCAAGGAGTTCGTGGCCGCCATGGAGTTCGATCGCCTGGGGGTGTTCCCCTACAGCCCCGAGGCCGGCACCCGCAGCGCCCGCCTTAAGGCCCCGCCTCCCCAGACGGCCCAAAAGCGGGCCGGCCAGATCATGGAGCTGCAACGGCGCATCAGCCGCCGCCGCCTGGCCCCCCTGCTGGACCAGACCCTGCCGGTGTTGGTCCTGGGCCCTCACCCGGACAGCGACCTGGTTTGGGCCGGCCGCGCCCTGGGACAGGCCCCGGAGGTGGACGGCATGGTCATCATCACCGAGGGCGCGGCCCAGCCCGGGTCCATCGCCCCCTGCCGGATCACCGCCACCCACGACTACGACCTGGAAGGCGCCCTCGCCTGATCCCCGCGCATTCCTTAGGCCAATCCCGCCATTGGTAGTATAATTAATAAGTAAGCGGGAAGGTGGGCCATGTCGAGGCAGCCGTTGCCTTATGAAAACCTGGGCCGGGGGGCGCTGGACGATTTTGGCCAACTATTGGCCTACGTCTTCGTGGGTGGCGTGGCGGTGGTGCTGTTGTTGGTCATCGCCTGGGTGTTCATGAGGCTCATGGAAAAGGCCGGCTGGTACAAACCCACCGGTCCGGTGGAGCAGCGCATGGGCCAGCTTTTGATCTTGGTGTTGCTCGCCGTAATCATGGTGGGCGGGGTGGCGGTGATTTTCTTTTGGTTTGCCCTTGATCCAAGTCCTGAATGGCCCCCTAGACCGTGATTTCGACTTAGAGGGCCGGCTGCGCCAGGAAGCGCCATGCTGCATTGCCGGCCGCGCTCAAGCCTCGATGTGGCTTAAGCCACTCCTCCGGCTTTCGCTTGCCGGACGCCTTGCCTGGCACCTCCTGGCTGTGCCGGTGGTCGGCGAATTCTATACCGGTCTAGAAAAGAAAATCCCTCACCTCTTGGCAATCAAGTAGGTCGGGCATAGCGAAGCGTAACCAAACAATCCCCCGCAATCATTGCCTCTCCAGGCGATTACACCTATTTTACCGCATTAATAAAGGGTGAAAGGTGAGGCGGCTTGTGCGGCAGGTTCGCGCCGCTATTCGCCCGGCTTGCCCTGGGACTGGATGCGGCGGCTCAACAGGGCCAGGCGCTGGGCCAGCAGCGGCTCCGGGTCCAAGACGTTCAAATGCCCCCAGCGGGCCATGGCCAAAACCAGCCCCTCGGGCTCCAGGTCGATTAGGGCCACCCCTTGGGGCTCCCCCACCAAAAAAGGAAACACCCCCCGCCCGCTGGGCTCTGCCGGGGCCTGTTCCATCAACTCCCGGCGCTGGCTGGGGCTGGTGAGCCAGGGGCGCACCTCGTCTGCGCCGTCCAGGGGCGCCAGGGAAAGCAGCTCGATGACATCCTCCTGGCTCAGGCCGTCCAGAATGGCCAGGGCCACCGGCTGCTCCGGCCTGGTGACCAGGTACAGCCGCAGCCGGCGGGCATGCTGGAGTTTTTCCAGCTCGGCGGTGAAATGGCCCGGGGTGTAGGCCACTTCGGCGGGGCGGAACAGGCTGCGCCAGCGCCGGGCGAAGCCGGCGATCATGTCCAGCTCGGCCCGGGGGTCGAAGCCCGCCTCAGTCTTGAGACGCACCGCTTTTGCCCAACTCCCGCCGGCGGGTGTTCTCCAGGAAGCGGCAGATGGTGCACTGCTGGGCGTAGCTGGGCATGCCGCACACCGAGCAGCGCTGGGTCAGGTCCGGCTGGGGGGGCGGCCCGCCCTTGTCCTCCAGATAGCCCATGTAGAAGTTCAGCGAGGTGCCGGGCATGCGCTCTTCCAGCAGGCGCACCGCTTCGGTGTAGTAGGGCAGGGTGGCTCCCTTGGAGCGGGGGCATTCTCCCTTGGCCACCTCCCAGCCCTGGGACTTGGCGTAGGACTTTATCTCCGCCGCCCGCAGGCGGCACAGGGGTTTTATCTTCTTGGCGAAGGCCCCCGGGGCTCCGGACAGGGTGGGCCACTGGCTATCCAGGTAGTGCTGGTGGCGGCGCACCAGGTTGCCCAGTAGGCGGGCGGCCTCGTCGTCCAGGTGGTGGCCGGTGGCCAACACCTCGAAGCCCAGATCCAGGCAGGCCTTGTTGAGGTAGTAGCGCTTGAGGGTGCCGCACACCGAGCAGAAGGCGCGCTTGTTGGCCCAGGCGATCTGTTGCACGCTGTGCCCGGCCATCTGGGCCATATTAAATAGATGCAGCTTGGCCCCCAGGCGTTGGGCCATGGCCTGGCTGGCCTCCAGGGAGGCCTCGCCGAACTTGCCGTCGCCCAGCTCCAGGCCCAGGTGCAGCCCTTCGGCCCGGTAGCCCAACTCCAACAGCACCTGCCACAGGGCCAGGGAGTCCTTGCCTCCGCTCACCGCCACCAAGACCTTCTGCCCCGGCTGGAGCATGTCGAACTCTTTGATGGCCTTTTCCACCTGGCGGCGGATGAACATGCCCAGGCAGCGGTCGCAAAAGCGGGCGTTGTGGCTGGGCAGGCGGTGCTGGGCCGGCTTGCGGCAGCGGGAGCATTTCATGCCGTCGATGTTCATGGGCACTCGCGCTTGGGGTTGGCTCTTACCCTACCACTATAGTGGAGCGGCCGTGCGCCCGCCAGAGGCGGGTGGCTTGCGGGTCATTAACCGGTGGTTGCCGCCTGATTTGCCTTGATCTCCCTCCGTCGAAATAGCATAATTAATATAGTAATGTTAATTGGTTATGTCTTTTTTGGCGTATGTCATTTTTGCCAGGTCAGGGTCCCCGTGAAGCCCCTCCGGGGCATCGGGGCCCAAGCTTCCCCAAAGGAGAGAGAATGTACGGTTATAGTGGAAAGGCCCTTCTGGTGGACCTGTCCTCCGGTTCCATGGACACCTTGACGATACCCGCCGACTGGTATCGCGACTACATCGGAGGCGAGGGCCTGGCGGCCCGGTATTTTTGGGACCAACTGGATCCGGAGCTGGACCCCTACGACCCCCAGGCGCCCATAATCTTTGCCACCGGCCCGCTCAACGCCACCAAGGCCCCCTCCGGAGGCCGCCTGGTGACCATGTTCCGCTCTCCCGCCTCCAACTCCATCGGCATCAGCAACGTGGGCGGCAAATTCGCCCCGGCCCTGAAACAAGCCGGCTGGGATCTGCTGGTGGTAAAAGGCAAGGCCGGCAAGCCGGTGTTTTTGTCCATCGCGGACGACAGGGTCAGCATCGAGGACGCCGCCGATATCTGGGGCAAGGAGGTCTCGGCCACCGAGGAGGCGGTAAAGGCCAAGGTGGGAGGCAAGGGCGTGCAGGTGGTCTCCATCGGCCCGGCCGGCGAGAACCTGGTGCGCTTCGCATGCATCATGACCGACAAGCACCGCTCGGCGGGCCGCGGCGGCGGCGGCGCCTTGATGGGCTCCAAGAACCTCAAGGCCATCGCGGTCAGCGGCAGCGCCCCCACCCTGGTGGCGGACCAGGCCGCCCTGGAAAAGGCCTCGGACCAGGCCAAGGCCGAGATAAAAAACGAGCCCTTCACCGCCGGCCTGCTCTCGCCCTTCGGCACCCCCGGTTTTTACAACTCCATCTCCGCCACCGGCACCCTGCCCACCAAGAACTGGCAGCGCACCACCTATCCCGAATCCCACGAGGTGCTGGGCCACGAGGCCTACCACGCCACCATGGATGTAAAACCCTACGCCTGCGCCCAGTGCCCAATCGCCTGCGGGCGCCGCTCCACCATCAAGGAAGGCCCCTACGCCGGTGAGAGCGGTGGCGGGCCCGAGTACGAAACCCTGGGCGCCTACGGCTCCAAGTGCCTGATAAACGACGTCGCCGCCGTGGCCCACTGCGGGTTCGTGTGCAACGAGCTGGGCCTGGACACCATCAGCGCCGGCCAGATCATCGCCACGGCCATGGAGTGGTTCGAGCGCGGCATCCTGGACTTGGACAAAACCGGCGGCATCGACCTGGGCTGGGGCAACGCCGAGGCGGCTGCGGAGATCACCCGCAAGATGGCCTACCGCGAGGGCATCGGCGACCTGTTGGCCGATGGCTCCATGCGGGCGGCCGAAAAGCTGGGCGGCGACGCCATGGACTACGCCTTCCAGGTCAAGGGCCTGGAGATGGCCTCCTGCGGGGTGCGGGCCAGCAAGGGAGAGGCGGTGGTGCATGCGGTCTCGCCCCGGGGCGCGGACCATTTGCGGCCCTACGCCTCGGTGGTGGACGCCTTCGGCTACGTGGAGGAGGAGCTGGGCATCAAGGACAAGCAGGACCCCCTGGCCGACGGCGGCAAGGCATGGGTCAAGCCCCTGCAAGAGCTTTCCATGGCCACCAACCTCATGGGCGCTTGCCTGTTCGCCTCCATCTGCCTGGCGGTCAAGCCCAGCACCTGGGCGGCCATGCTCACCTCGGTGGTGGGCGAAGACTGGAGCGTGGAGCGCCTGCTACAAGCCGCCGAGCGCACCATCAACCTGGAGCGCATGATAAACGCCCGTTACGGCTTCGACCGCTCCGACGACAAGCTGCCCAAGCGGCTGCTCAAGGAGCCGGCCGCCGACGGCGTGGGCCAGGGGCAGGTGGTGGACCTGGAAGCCGCCCTGGACAGCTACTACCAGGCCATGGGCTGGGACTTGGCCAGCGGCAAGCCCACTCCGGCCAAACTGGAGCAGCTGGGCCTGGGCTGGACCATGACCTGAGGCTCCGCCTAATCAGCCGACAATCAAGAGGGCCGTCAGGCCCTCTTGATTGTTTTTGGGATAACGCCCTTCAGGCGTTCACCGGCCTCGGGTGGCTCATTTTTTTGGCTCTTGATCCCCGAAAAGCTCCTCGTAGACTTCGGGGTAGTGCTGGCGCACGCAATCCGGGCACAGCCCGTGGCTCACCTCGGCCGAGGAGTGCTTGCTCAAATACACTTCCAGCTTGTTCCAATATCCCTGGTCGTCGCGCACCTTCTTGCAGATGGAGCACATGGGCAGCAGGCCCTTGAGGGTCTTCACCTGATCCTGGGCCTCGCGCAGCTGCCGGATAGTGGCTTCCTGCTCCCGCTCCAGGCGGTCCCGCTGGTCCTGGTTGGTGCTGTTTTGCAGGGCGATGGCGGCCAGGGCCCCGAAGCGGTTGGCCATGCGGGCGTCGTCATCGGTGAAATCGCCGGCTTTGTTGGCCAGGCCGATGAGGCCCACCGCCTTGCCATCCAGAACCAGGGGGGCGAAAAGCACGTTTTTCAGCACCACGTGGCCCACGGGCATGAAGTAAACCCAGCCACTGGCCATGAAGTCGTTTTCGTAAACCGCCTTTTTGTCCTGGTAGCAACTGGCCCGCAGGCCCCGGATGGGCATGGGCAGTTTGGGGTCCACGGTGCAGGGCAGGCCGCCGGACTCCAGGAAAAGCACCTCGTTTTCGCTGCCGTCCTCGTTGAGCAAGGCCACGTAACCGGAGGCGGCCCCGATAAGCTCCCGGCAGTAGTCGAAGATGCTGCGCGCCGCCCCGGCAAAGCCTTTTTGTTGCAGAACCGCCCGGGAGCCCCTGGCCAGGGCCTCCAGCTCCCGCCGGCGGTCATGGGCCTCGCTCCTGGCCTGGCCGAGGGCCATCTCCAACTCCGGCACCAGGTCGGCCTTGTCGCGCAGGTCCTTTATCTCCGCGAGCAATTGCTCATGGGCCAGATCATCAAACATAGGAGCCCCCTCATCTTAAAGGGCGGCTTTTCTCCGTCCAACGTCGGCCGGTTCCGCTCCGCGCCGCCGAACGCCGAATTTCCCGGGCCAACTGCGGAAATATCGTTGTTAATTATAATTATAAAGAACCTTCGGGTAGCAACCAAAGGCTATTTACAACCAGCCCTCCCCCCGGCACTGGCCCCCACTGGCGCGCCCGGGATCTTTGCAGTATAGTCTTTTCACATGGCCAGCCCGGCGTGGTGCGAACCGCGCGGCGGCCAAAAATATTTTTTATTTTTTTGCTTGACAACCCCCCCGTTCCTACCCCAGAATCTCGGTTTACGCATGGCAGACCCTTCCCCGCCGTGGGGAGGGGTGTGTTTTTGATGTTATCTTACTGTTTTACTAGGCGAAACCGGGCGAAATCATGACCGGCCCCGCGCAAGACGCCCACGAGGCACTGGCTCAAAACTTGGACCGCTCCCCCTTGGGCGCGCCCCAGGGGCCTGAGCTCATGGCCATTTTGCGCGAGCTGTTCACCCCCGCCGAGGCGGCGGTGGCCGCGGCCATGCCCTTCAAGCCGGTGCGCCAGAGCGCCCTGGCCGAAAAGCTTGGACGCTCCGCCGAGGAGATCGGCCCTCTGCTGGAGGCCATGACCGCCAAGGGTTTGGTTTACCGCCGCCGCACCCCGGGTGGGGGCTATTACAGCCTGCTGCCCATGGCGCCGGGCATGGCCGAAGCCCAGTTTTGGGCCATGGCCCCGGGCGCGGCCAAGCTCAAGATGGCCCAGCTTTTCGAGGCCTACTACGAGCCCGGGGTGGGCAAGGCCTTCGCCGACGCCCCCACCCCTTACTCCCGGGTGATCCCGGTGGGCCGGGCCATAGAAAACAGCCAGGAGATCCTGCCCGTTGAAAGGGCGGAGGAGCTGATCCGCCAGCACGAGCACTTGGCCCTGATCGACTGTTACTGCCGCGCCCAGGCCCAGCTTCTGGGCAAGGGCTGCGACGCGCCCCTGGACGTATGCATGATCTTCGGCCCCTTCGCCCAGTTCGCGGTGGAGCAGGGCTGGGCCCAGGCCATGGACCAGGCGGGCATGCTGGAGGCCCTGAAGCGGGCCGAGGAAGCCGGCCTGGTGCACGTGGTGGACAACGTGGCCGAGAAGGTCAACTTCTTGTGCAACTGCTGCGGCTGCTGCTGCATGTTTTTGCAGACCATCACCCGCCTGAACCGCCGCGGCGCGGTGAGCCAGGCGGCCTACCTGGCCCAGGTGGACCAGGACGAGTGCACCGCCTGCGGCGAATGCGCCGATGCCTGCCAGGTGGCGGCGGTGCGGGTGGATGAGGACTACGCGGTGGTTGATGACGAATTGTGTTTGGGCTGCGGCCAGTGCGCCACGGCCTGCCCCAGCGAGGCAATAAGCATGACCCGCCGCGAGGCCCGGCCCCTGCCGGCCCACCACGGCGTATTGCAGGCCCAACTGGCCGCCGCCCGCGGGGTGGAATAAATAGTTGGGAGCGGCGTTTGACTTCCGCTTCCCAGTGCTTACGTTAACACTTGGATGACCGCGTCCCGGGAAACCAGTCCGGACGCGGCGAGCCTGAGCAGATTAAAACCCCGCGCCGCCGGCAGCCAAGGGCGCCGGACCTTGCGGGGACCTGTAGGGAAAAGGTGAATTACCATGGCAGAACGCCGTGATTTCAAAGGGTCTGACTTCAGCCTGGACACCCCGGTCACCTATTTTAAAGAGGTGGAAGGGCGCGACCTGTTGACTCCCGAGCGGGAGTTGGAGTTGGGCAAGACCATTCAAGACGGCCGCGACGCGATTCTTTGCAAAGCCCTGTCCATCATCAAGGGCGACAAGGACGCCAACGGCAGCTGCGAGCGCATCGAGGCCTGGCTGGCCGACAGCCACAAGTCTCCCCTTTCGGTGGAAGACGTCATGGCCGAGACCTTCGAGCTGCTCAAGCGGGCCGCCGGCAAGCGCAAACCCTCCAAGAAGTTAAGCAAGACCTTGGAGGACATCGAGAGCGCCCGGCTTCAGGTCGAGGTGGCGGTGCAGGAGATGGTGGAGGCCAACCTGCGCCTGGCGGTTTCCATCGCCAAAAAGTACACCTTCCGGGGCCTTAGCTTCGCCGACCTGATTCAGGAAGGCAACATCGGCCTGATGAAGGCGGTGAACCGCTACGACTACAAGACCGGCTACCGCTTCAGCACCTTCGCCTCTTGGTGGATTCGCCAGACCATAAGCCGGGCCATCTACGACCAGGCCCGCACCATCCGCATCCCCATCCACCTCTTGGAGCTGCGCTCCAAATATTTCCGGGTGTACTACGGCCTCTTGAAGGAGCTGGGCCGCGAGCCCTCCCCCAAGGAAGTGGCCGAGAAGGTGGGCATCGACGAGGACAAGGTCAAGGAGATCGTCAACCTGACCCTGGACTCCACCAGCCTGGAGACCCCGGTGGGCGAGGACGGCGACGAGCTGGGCGACTTCATCGAGAACAAGGACGCCGAGTGCCCCTTCGAGAAGGTGGGCGAAGGCGAGATGATGATTCACCTGGGCGACGCCCTGGAGTCCCTGGACGCCCGCGAGCGCCGCATCCTGGAGATGCGTTTTGGCCTGGGCAACGAGGACGAGCACACCCTGGAGCAGGTGGGCCAGGTCTTCGGCCTGTCCCGCGAGCGGGTGCGCCAGATCGAGAAAAAGGCCCTGCAGCGCCTACGTCATCCCCAATGGCGGGCGGTGCTGGAGGACCACGTCTAGGCATCGCTTCGTCAGCCGCCGCGCCGGCGGAACCGCGAACAAACTCAGGGCGTCCGGATTACTCCGTACGCCCTGTTGTTTTGTGCTGTGGCGGGGCGCTACTTGGCGGCGGGCGTCAGGCCCTTGGTGCGGTAGTCCACCGCCTGCTCCAGGGTGAAGCCCTTATCCTTCCACTTGGCGGCCTCCTCGGGGTCGAACTTCTGTCCCACCCACCGCTGGGCCTCCTGGTTGGAAAAACCCAGGCCGTTCCACTGCTTGGCGTCCAGGGGCCCGAAACCGGCCTTGTGCCAGACCATGGCCAGCTTGGGGTCGCCGAAGCCGCTGTCGGTCCACTGCCGGGCCTGGGCGGCGCTGAATCCGGTGACCGAAAGCCAGGCCTGGGTCTGTTGCAGGCTGAACTTGTTCTCTTTCCAGGGGGCGGCGTCCTGGGGCTTGAAGCCCGCGCCCTTCCAGTCCTTGGCCTCGGCGGCGGTCAGGCCCGCCTTGTGCCAGGCCACGATATCGGCCGGGTCGCGGAAGCCGGCATTGGTCCAGGCCTGGGACTGAGAAGGCGATATGCCCACCGTGCGCATGGCGTCGGCAAACTCGGGGGTGGCCCCTATGGTCGCCCAGGCGTCCTTCTCGGTCTGGGAAAAGCCGTCCCAATTGCCGGTGGTGGCGCAGGCTGCCAACATCAAGGCTGCCAGCATCATCAGGACCAATACGCTGCTTTTAACTCTCACCATCTTCTCCTTTGCCGTGCTCGCTCGATCATGAAGCGCCGGGAGGGGCAGCCCCGGCGGTCTTAATAGCTACAGGTCAGCGCCACCTCGGCCCGCTCCGGGAAGGGCTCCCGCTGGGCCCGCATGAACAGGCTGAAGGTGGTGCCGCCCCAAAAGGCGGTGGGTAGGGTCATCTCCAAGGGCTGGCCGTCCTTCTTGCCGGTGAACTCCACCTTGCCGCCCTCGCTGGTGGCCACCTTTCCGCTGTAGATGTTGTGGGGCCCCCGCACCACGGCCGTGCATCTGAGGGTGTAGCCCAGGCAGTCCTGGCTCACCGAATCCCGGCCCTGGCCCGCCTTCATGGGAAGGATGAAGCTCACCGTCTTGGTAGAGCCCAGGGACTGGGTGGGCGGGGTCTTGTTGGAGCGGCCCGCCGCCTGGTGCTGGGCCTTTATGTCCGCGGCCATCTCTTTCATGGCCTGATGCAGGTCCTTGCCCTGGGCCGGGGCCGCCAGGCCCAGGGCAAGGACGGCCAGGGCCAATGCCGCCCAAGGTGTCTTGCCCATCATGGCGCCATCCCTCTCGCAACGAATTATAGGCCCTGCCTCCCATGGGCAGGCCCGTAGACCCATGCTGACAAATCTTGGGCCATTTGACAACGCCCTTGCGAGGGGCGGCGGCGGGCTCCCAAGACTTTACTAACCCCCAACGGTTCAGTATGCTTGAGCCCACTGGCGTTCCCAATAAGAGGTTCGGCATGAGCCCCCGCAAGGTAAACAACATTTTGGAGCTGGTCGGCGGCACCCCCCTGGTGCGCATCAACCGGCTTAACCAAAATCCGGGAGTAACGGTTTACGCCAAGCTGGAGTTCATGAACCCCGGCGGCTCGGTGAAGGACCGCCCGGCTCTTAACATGATCGAACAGGCCGAAAAGCGCGGCGAACTGACCCAGGACAAGATAGTCCTGGAGGCCACCAGCGGCAACACCGGCATAGGCCTGGCCATGGCCTGCGCGGTGAAGGGCTACAAGATGCTCTTCACCATGGCCGAGTCGGCCTCCCTGGAGCGGCGCAAGATCCTCAGGGCCTACGGGGCCGACATCCTGCTGACCCCGGCCCACCTTTCCACCGACGGGGCCATAGAGGAGGCCTACCGCCTGGCCCGGGAAGAGCCGGAGCGCTACTTTTTGGTGGACCAGTTCAACAACGAGGACAACTGGAAAGCCCACGCCCTGGAAGGCTCCACGGCCGACGAGATATACCAGGCCACCGAGGGCAAGGTGGACATGGTGGTGGCCACCCTTGGCACCAGCGGCACGGTCATGGGGCTCACCCGCCGGGCCCACCAGCTGGACCCCAAGATCAAGGTGGTGGCGGTGGAGCCCTACCAGGGGCACAAGATCCAGGGCCTCAAGAACATGAAGGAGTCCTACGCCCCGGGCATATTCAGCCCCGGCGAGGTGGACATCCTGGTCAACGTGGACGACGACAGCGCCTACGAGATAGCCCGCCGCCTGGCCCGGGAAGAGGGCATCTTCGTGGGCATGAGCTCCGGGGCGGCCATGAAGGTGGCCCTGGACCAGGCGGCGGAGCTGCCCGAGGGTTCGGTGGTGGTGGCCTTGTTGGCCGACGGCGGGGAGCGCTATCTGTCCACCCCCCTGTTCACCAGCGAAAAGGTGCCCATCCCGCTCAAGTTCTACAACACCCTCAGCCGCCGGGTGGACGACCTCATCCCCGTGCGGCCGGGCCGGGTGGGCATCTACGCCTGCGGGCCCTCCCTGGACGGCCCTCCGGACCTGGGCCTGGGCCGGCGCATGGTTTTCGCCGACCTGTTGCGGCGCTACCTGGAGTTCAGGGGCTTCGAGGTCAAGCTCATCATCAACATCGCCGACGTGGACGACCGCACCGTTAACCAGTGCCTGGCCGAGGGGGCCGACTGGAAGCTGTTCGCCGCCCGCTGGGAAAAGGTCTTCTTCGAGGACATGGCCGCGCTGGGCATCCTGCCGGCCCTGGACTATCCCAAGGCCAGCGAGCACATCAACCAGATGGTGGACGCGGCCCGGCAGCTTTTGGCCAAGGACATGGCCTACGAGAAGCTCCGCAGCGTCTATTTCAACATCAGCCGCTTCCCAGAATACGGCAAGCTCTCGGGCGTGGACCTAAGCGCCACCAAGCGCGACAAGCACACCGACTACGACTACTACGAGAAGGACAACCCCCGGGACTTCACCATTTTCAAGCGGGCCACCCTGGCCGACCTGAAGGCGGGCATCTACTGGTCCACCCCCTGGGGCAACGTGCGCCCCGGCTGGCACGTGGAGTGCGCCACCATGTCCACCGAGCACCTGGGCCAGCCCTTCGACCTGCACCTGGCCTCCACCGACCTCATCTTCCCCCACGGGGAGAACGAGATCGCCGTGGCCCAAAGCCTCACCGGCAAGCCCCTGGCCAACATGTGGCTGCACAGCGAGGTGGTGATGGTGGACGGCAAGAAGGCCTCCCGGCTGGCGGGCAACGACGTGACCCTGCGTGAGGTGCTGGCCCTGGGCTATTCCCCGGCCACGGTGCGCTATTGGCTGCTGGGCCAGCACTACCGCCGGCCCCTGACCTTCGACCGCGAGCAACTGGACCAGGCGGCCAAGACCGTGGAGCGGCTGGGCGACTTCCTGGAGCGCCTGCGCTTCATGAGCCCCGGCGCCCACGCCCCGGACCTGGACCAGATTCTCTACGAGGCCAGGAGCGGCATCCAACAGGCCATGGACAACGACCTGAACGTGCCCAAGGCCATGGGCCACCTGTTCGCCATGGTGCGCCGGGTAAACCGGCTGATGAGCCAGGGCCAGATGGACGCCGCCCAGGTGGAAAAGGTGCTGGCCTTCATGGGTCTGGCCAACCGGGTGCTGGGGATCATGGACCTGGAGCGCCCGGCCCCCGACGAGACCATAGACGCCCTGGTCCGGCGGCGCGATGCCGCCCGGGCCGAGGGCGACTTCGACCTGGCCGACAAGCTGCGCGGCGAGCTGGCCGTCAAGGGCGTGCAGGTGATAGACACCCCGGCGGGCACCCGCTGGAACAAGGTTTCTTAGGCGGCTCGGCGGCCGATTGCTGGCCGCGGCTTGCCTTTCGCGTTTTTGCTCCCCGCCGTATGCTCATATGCGGCTGCGCGCCCGTAGTCGCGGCCTTGATATCGCCCTTGCCCGCGCCGCCCGGTGAGGGCACTATATATAGCTGTAGCCCTCACCCCGACCAGGAGAAGTCATGGCCATCAAGCGCGACAAGCATGTTTGGCTGCGGGCCGTGGAAGAGCTGCCCGCCTATCCCGCCGTGCTCATGCCTCTGTCCGAGGGTGGCTGGGAGGCGGTGTTCCCCAACCTGGCCCGGGTGCGGGCCTGGGGGCCGGACAAGGACACCTGCCGGGCCAACGCGTCCGAGGCCCTCACCTTTGAGCTGGGACAGATGATCGTGGCCGGCGACGCCCGGCCCCGGCCCTCGGACCCTGACCGGCTCATCCCCGACGATGAGGAGCCCCCCGGCACCGAACTGGTGGCCATCGGCCCCGACCGGGCCACCCTCAAAAAACGCCTGGGCCTCACCAAGCGGGAAAAGGGCGGGGCCATGGCCGCCACCCTGGGCCGCCTGGGCCGCAAATAAGAACCGGACCGCGCCATCTTCTACAATGGGGAATCCATGAAGCTCATCACGCTGATCGCGGTGGCCTTGCTGCTGGGCGCGGCGCTGTGCCTGTCTGCTCCCGCCCGGGCCTACACGGTTTACAACCACGTGGGCTACCAGGCCTGCATCATCGATGCGGGAAGCCCGGAATTTTGCGCCCTTACCGTGGCCCCCAACGGCACCTACCACAGCCAGCAAGGCGATCCGCGAATGGTGTGGTTCAACTGGAACCTGAAGCCCGGCGTGTGCTATCTGAGCCAGAAGATCGTCAACATCCCTGAAACGGGCTCGGCCAAGATGTATCCCGATAAGGTGGAGCTGTACGACTCGGACGGCAAGCTGGTTGACACGGCCGGCATGGCCCGGCAGACCTGCGGCCAGCGCCAAAACAGGTAACCCGCCCCAGGTAGCCCTGCCAGGGGCGCGGCCTTGTTGCATGAGAGATTGCTTCGCCGCCGGGCTCATGGCAACTACAAGCGTGTTTTGCCGGTGTGGCCGTGGTGGACCCGGCAGAAGGAATTGTTGGGTTTCGCTTCGCTCTACCCAACCTACGCCAATCTATATTTTTGCTGAAAACAAGCTCGGAATTAATTCGCGGTACAGCCAGACGCCGCAGGGCAAGGCGTTCGCCTACCAGACTCTTTCCCAGCGGCACAGCCACGTGGTGCTAGGCAAGGCGGCGGCGAGGGCAGACCGCAGGCGTATTGCTGATACGCCGAGGTCTAAGCGACGCCGCCAACGCAGCATAGCGCCGCGTGGCGCAGCCGCCGCCTACCACTTGCGCCCCTTGGGGCCGGACCATTTTCTGAGCAGCAAATACATGGCTCCCGCCCCGCCGTCGATGGTCCGGGCGGTGCAAAAGGCCAGCACCCTGCGGGCGAAGCGCTTGTGCTCCAGCCAGGCGGCCAGCGCCTGCTTCAAGACCGGCACCCCGCCGGGCGAGCCCTTGCCCCGGCCATGCACCAAAAGCACGTGCCTGAGGCCCCGGGCCGCCGCGCTGTCCACAAAGGCGCTCACCTCCTGCTGGGCCTCCTGCAAACCCAGGCCGTGCAGGTCCAAATGGTCCTGGATGGGGAAGGCCCCCTGGGCCAGGCGATCCATCAGCTCCGGCCCCACCCCGATGGCCTGGCCGCTGACGTACTCGTCGCTCATGCGCAGATCGAACTCCCCGCTGCCGCTGATCAGCTCGGCCAGGTGGGCCATGACCTCCAGCTCCTCGTCCACCGCCTGGCCGATGTTGGCCGGGTTGGGGGGAGGGGCCT
>JAHJPG010000066.1 GCA_018819925.1 Pseudomonadota bacterium | reverse complement strand
GGCCTTGGGCGTCGCTCTCCACCACGTTAACCAAAAAGTCTCCGTAGTCCTGAACCATTAGCTGGTCGGCCACCTGGGCGGGAGTGCCCTTGAGGGTGAGCTGGAACTCGGCCTTGCCCGCGCCGGCGGATACCCGCTGCACCTTCTCCACCAGGTCGGTCAGGGAGCGTAGCACGGTTTCCAGCCGCAGCAGCTGGGTCAGGGAGCGCACCCCGCTGACCTTGAGGGTCAACTCTTTGCTGGCCGGGCCCGCCTCGGCCATGCGCGAAGCCACCTTGGCCATGAGGTTGAGCACCGAGCCCTCCACCATGTCCACCACTTTTTTGGCGTCTTCGGAGGTGGGGGTCACATGGTAGACCGGCGAGTCGGTTTCCTCCATGGCCACCGTCTGGCCCGATTTGGAGTCAATGGCCAACAACTGCACCAGGGGCGGTGGCAGGACATGCTGGGCGGTGACCAGGGGATAGGTGCGCACGCTGCCCAAAATCACCACATGGGCCCCCACCTCCCGGGCAAACCGCAGGGCCTGGGCTTCGCTGAGCACCGGCTGGTGCATGTCCGTGGTCAACAGGGGTTTGACCATGTTGGGATTGATTATGCGTATGCCCAGTTTCTTGATGACCTTGGCCATCGGAGCCGGGGCGTCGGGGATTCCGGGCAAGCCGGCCCACCAGTACACCGGGGGCCGTCCGGGCGAGGTCTCCTCGCTCACCATGACCAGGATGGCGCCCAGGTGGGAGGTGGGCAGCTTGAGGGCCGCTTGGATCAGACTCTTGGTCAAGGCCCGGTCGTCGATGGTCACCGAAACCAGGGCCAGAAAAGAGTTCCCCGAAGGGGCCGAGGCCACCAGGCTGTAGTTGGTAATGTAGCGCTTGGCATCCTTGAGGACCTGTTGGTCCAAGACGGCCAGGTTGTTGCGCAGGGTGACCGGGTCCAGGGTGGCGGCCGCGGCCTGGGCCACGGCCCGGCCCAGGGCGTCGGCCACGGCCTGGTCCTTGGCCTGGGCCTCGTTGCCGCCCAAGGGAGCCCGTCCCAAGACCAAAACGGTTTCGGCCGAGGCCGGCAAGGCCATGGCCAGAAACAGCGCAACCATCAGGATTCTGAGTAGAAACTTCATCATTCCCCTCGTTCAAGACCAGAAGGCTCGCACCCGGCGGCTTACGCCATCGGCATCCTGGGCATCACACCATACCAAACCATCAATCCCGCGAAACCAGGTCAGCTGGCGCTTGGCGTAGGCCCTGGTTTTTTTTATCATATCAAACAGCGCCTCTTCGGACCTCATTTCCCCGCGCAAAAAGGCCACCGCCTGGCGGTATCCCAGGCTGGCCAGGCCCGGGGCGTCCGGGGGGACCCCCTTGGCCAGCAAGCCGCGCACCTCCTCCAACAGGCCTTGTTGCCACATGGCCCGGGCCCGCTCCTCTATGCGTTGGTTCAATTCGGCCCGGGGCCGCTCCAGCCCGACAATCAGGTGCGGGTGGCGCGGCGAGCCGAAACCGTGGGCCTGCTGGCGGCGGCTCAGGGGGGCTCCGGTCTGCAAACACACCTCCAGGGCCCTGAGCACCCGCTGGCGGTCGTTGGGGTGCAGCTTGGCCGCGGTGTCCGGGTCCAGGCCGGCCAGGCGCTGGTGCGTGGCCTCGGGCCCCAGCTCTTCCCGCTCCCGCCTCAGCCGGGCGCGCAGCTCCTGGTCCACCGGAGGGGTGGGGGCCAGGCCAAAGAGCAGGGCCTTGATGTAGAGCCCGGTGCCGCCCACCACCAGGACCCGGCGGCCACGGGCGTGGATGCCGGCGATGGCTTCCCCGGCCAGGCGGGCGTAGCGGGCCGCGCTGAAGGATTCGCCGGGCTCGGCCACGTCGATGAGGTGGTGGCGGGCCTGGGCCTGTTCTTCCGGCGTGGGTTTGGCCGAGCCGATGTCCAGGCCCCGGTACACCTGCACGCTGTCCGCGCCCACGATCTCAGCCCCGAAGCGCCGGGCCAAGTTGAGCGACAGGCCGGTCTTGCCCACGGCGGTGGGCCCGGCCAGCACCACCAGGGCGGGCGAGGGCATCTAGGAGGGCTCCGAACCGCGCCGGAAGGAGCGGTCCAACTCGTGACGGGT
This sequence comes from Pseudomonadota bacterium, assembly GCA_018819925.1. GTDB lineage: Bacteria > Desulfobacterota > Desulfarculia > Desulfarculales > Desulfarculaceae > Desulfoferula. The sequence continues at coordinate 637 of JAHJPG010000066.1, read as the reverse complement.
GAGTAGCAGCATCACCGGGCGTCCGTGGGGGCAGGTCAGGGGAGGGTGCAGGGCGCAGATCTGGTCCACCAACTCCTCCAGTTCGGCGGGTTTGAGGCGCTGGCCCTGGCGCACCGAACCGTGGCAGGCCAGGGAGCGCAAGGCGGTTTCCACGAATTCGGGGGTGTCCACCGGTAGGCCGCTGGCGCTCATCTGGCTCAGGAGATCGCGCACCGCCGGGCGGGGATCGCCCCCGGCCAGGTGGGGCGGCACCGCCCGGATGGCCCAGGTGCTGCCGCCAAAGGGCTCCAGCTCCAGGCCCAGGCGGGCCCATTGTCCGGCCTGCTCGCCGGCCCAGGCCGATTCCCCGGGGGTGAGTTCCAGGGTCTGGGGGGTCAACAGCCCCTGGCGGGGCAGATCTCCCTGGGCCAGGCCCGCCTTGAGGCGCTCGTAGGTCAGGCGCTCGTGGGCCGCGTGCTGGTCCACCAGCACCAGGCCCTGGGGCGATGAGCACAGCACGTAGAGCCCGTGCAACTGGCCGATCACCGTAAGCTCCTCGGCCTTGGTGTACAAGGGGCGCATGCGGTTGGCGCTGCCCGCGGGCAATGCGGGCTGGTCCGCCCGCGCTGCCTGGGGGCCGGGCTCGGCCACACGGCCG
>JAHJPG010000065.1 GCA_018819925.1 Pseudomonadota bacterium | reverse complement strand
TCCCCCCCGAAGGTGATCCCGCGATAACCTACCACGACCGAACCTTGACCGGAAAACATTTTGCTCGCCCCCTGTTGACGGGTTTGGGCAATTAAAACCCATCGCGCGGCGGCGGCCCAGGAAGGGGGTTCACTATTTGGCCACAAAAAAACGCCCCGGCTGGCGCCGGGGCGTGGGGTTGCTTGCGGAGCTAAGGGTCTAGGCGGTGGCCGCCATGCGGTCGAACAGGGGCAGGGGCTCCTCCACCAGCGGGGCGATCTCGTCGGGCTGGGGGGTCACCAGCTCCCAGGCGGTGGGATCGGCCAGGAACTTGCGGAACAGCTTGTTGTTCAAGGCGTGGCCGGACTTGTGGGCGGTGAAGGCCCCCACGATGGGGCGCCCGACCATGGCCAGGTCGCCGATGAAGTCCAGCACCTTGTGGCGCACGAACTCGTCGGGGAAGCGCAGGCCGTCCTCGTTGAGCACCTGGTAGTTGTCCAGGACCACGGCGTTGTCCAGGCTGCCGCCCAGGGCCAGGCCGTTTTCGTGCAGATAGCGCATGTCGCGCAAGAACCCGAAGGTGCGCGCCCGGCTTATCTCCTTGTCGTAGGCCCGCTCGTCCAAGACGAAGCCCATCTTCTGGCGGTGGATCAAGGGGTGGTCGAACTCTATGGTGAAGTCCACCTTGAGCTTTTTGTGCGGGGTCACCTTGATGGCCTTGCCGTTCTCCACCACCTCCACCTCGCGCTTGACCCGGTAATACTGGCGGGGTTTGCCCTGGGAGGTGAAACCGGCCCCGCGCATCAAGAACACGAAGGGCGCGGCCGAGCCGTCCATGATGGGGATTTCCGGCGCGTCCACCTCCACCAGCACGTTGTCCACCCCCAGGCCCGACAGGGCCGAGAGCAGGTGCTCCACCGTGGAGATGGTCACCCCGTCCATGCCCACGGTGGTGGACAGTTCGGTGGAGACCACGTGATTGACGTCGGCGGGGATAAGGGGAGAGGCGGGCAGGTCGGAGCGCTTGAACATCACTCCGGTGTCCGTCTCGGCCGGGCGCAGGCAAAGGTTGACGGTTCTGCCGCTATGCAGTCCGATTCCGGTGCAAGATACAGGGCGCATTAATGTGCGCTGGTGTCGGTTCATTAAGTCGGCTCCTCGTGCGGACATACCTCTGGGCAGTTATAAAGCAACTTGCATGCCAAGGGGCGGCGGCGGCTGTCCGGCGGAGAAAAATACGGCTAATGTCTAAATATAGCAAGCTAAATTTGTTTGCCGTCCTAAATATTCCATATCCGGGCGGGGGCTCCGCCCAAGCCGTTGGGGGCTGAAACCCACACTATGCCCCGGCAGGTGTGTCAAAAAGCCCACGCTCGGCGGCTATGCGCTGGGCCCGCTCCAGGTCCTGGGGGAAGTTCACGTTGATGAAGCTCAGGTCCTCGGGGTCCACCTGGGCCACCTCCTCCCGGCTCATTATGTAGGCCTTCACATGCTGCAAAAGCTGGCGGGGCCGCCGCTCTCCGGCCTGGACCAGCTTTAGGGCCCAGGGCAGGCACTCGCGGCTATACCAGGCCATGAGCGGCTCGTGGCCCCCGGGCCCCAGGCATGCCACCGCCCGCTGCCCCGGCCTAAGCTCCAAAATGCGCCGGAGCAGGGCCGGGCGCATCAGGGGGGCGTCCACCGGCAAAAGCAGCACCGAGGTGGCCGGGGTGTCCAAAAACACCGTGGCCAGGGCGGCCAGGGGGCCCTGGCCCGGCCAGCGGTCGGCCACGATGGGGCAGGTCAGGTCGGCGAAATCGGCGCAGTCGGCGGCCGACACAACCACCTGGGGGCACAACTCCCGGGCCCGCTCCAGGGCCAGGTCCACCAGGCGGCGTCCGGCCAGGGTGCGCCAGGGCTTGCCTCCGCCCAGGCGGGTGCCCGGCCCGCCGGCCAGCACCACGGCGGTAAGCTGGGCCCGCATCACTTTTCCTGGTCGATGGGCGAGCCCCCCGCCGGTTCCAGGACCCGTTTGGCGGCAAACTCGCGGTTCAGGTACACGGCGCAGCGTTCACAGGGGCCGGGGCACAGGGTGTTGCCCTGCTGGCGGATCTCCCAACAGCCGCGGTGGGGATCGGTGTAGGCGGCGCAGGCCTCTTTGTCGAGGCAGGCGAAGATGTTCCAGCAGGGGGCCAGCACCATGAGGTTGCGCAGGCAGGCCAGAGTGAAGCCCCGCTCGTGGATGAGGTGGGTGATGCGCCTTATCTGTGACACCTCGAAATCGCTGTACAAACGGTTGTTGGTGTTGGCCTCGCGCTCGGGGAGGATGAAGCCCTCTTTTTCGTACTCGCGGATGCGCTTCTGGCTCAACCCAACCCTGCGGGAAACCTCGTTAATCAGGTACATTCCCTCGCTCCACGCCCTGGGGGTGTGTGGTGTAAACGAAATGCCGTACAGATAGGCGTCCACAGATAGCACAGCCCATGGGGAGGAGCAAGATCAATGTTGCCCACGATGGAGATTCAGGAATGGGACTGGGCGGTTACGCATAACATCACCCCTGGAGCCCGCCCCCACCCGCCGGTCCATGGGCGGCGGCAATGGCTGCCTGCCCGGGTCTTCGTCTAAACCTTGGCTTCCTTCTTCAGCAGCTCCAGGGCCTCGTCGCGGCGGGCGTAGAGGCGCTTGGGCTCGCGGCTGCCCACCGTCTCGGCCAAATAGCTGGTGATTATGGGCAGGGCGATGGTGGTGTCGGTGTAGCAGACCACGGTGTCGGGCAGGCCCTCGGGGTCAACTTTGCCCCAGCTCACCGCCTCCGAGGGGGTGGCTCCGGACAGGCCCCCGGTGTCGGGGCGGGCGTCGGTGATCTGCAAAAAGTAGTCGTGGCCCTTTTCGTCGATGCCCAGCACCTCCTGGAGGTGGGGCTCGGTTTGCAGGGTGAAGTTCTTGGGCGCGCCCCCGCCCATGATGGCCACCCCGGTCTTGCCCCCGCCGCGCTTGGCCATGAGCACCAGGGCGGCGGTTTCGTTGACGTCGCGGTTCACGTCCCAGGCGAAGGCCGAGCCGGTGAGCGCCAGGGCCGCGGCGTTCATGCCGATGCTGCTGTCGCCGGGGCTGGCCGCGTACACCGGCACTTCCATCTCAAAACAGGCGGCCAACAGGCTCTGATCGCCCAGGTTCAACACCCGCTGGCGTTCGGCCAGGTACTTTCCGGCCAGGTAGTGGAACTCGGCGGTGCCCATGGCGCGCTGGAACTCCGGGGCCTTGATCATCTCCCGGAAGAAGGCGTCGGTCTTTAGGAGCACCGTGTAGTCCATTACGATGTCGTAGATGCGCACCAGGCCCTGGTCGCGCAGGGCGGCGTCGTCGGCAAAGGGGCTGGAGCGGTGCAGCCCCAATCCCAGGGCGAAGTGGGCGTCGTGGTAGAGATTGGCCCCGGTGCTGACGATGAAGTCCACCAGGCCCCAGCGCACCAGGGGCACCAGGCAGGAGGCCCCCAGCCCGGCGGGGGTCAGGGCCCCGGTGAGGCTCATGGCCACGGTAACCTCGGGCCGGGCCATGCGCCGGGCCCAGAGCCGGCAGCCCTCGCGCAGCCGGGCGGCGTTGTAGGCCAGGAAGTAGTTGTCCACCAGTTGGGCGGTGGAAAGGCCCCGCTCCAGGGGGGCGGGGGCGATGGGCTCTCCGGCCATTTTTCGGCTCATTTGGCTCCTCTAAAGATAAGGCCCAAGGCCCGGTAGAGCAGGCGGGCGGCGGTGAAGTCCCAGGCGGTCTGGCCGGCCAGGGGGGCCAGCTCCACCATGTCCAGGCCCAGCACCTGGTGGCGGGCGCACACCGCATCCAGCCAGGCGGTGGCCTGCTGCCAGCTAAGGCCGCCGGGCTCGGGGGTGCCGGTGGCGGGCATGATGCCCGAGTCCAGGCCGTCGATGTCCAGGCTGAGGTAAACCGGCCCGCTGAGGCCATCCAGGGCCCGCTCCAGCCAATTGGGGTCGGCGTGGGTTTCGTGGGCCCACATGGGTTCTAGCCCCTGCCGGGCAACGAACTCGGCTTCTTCCCGGGAGCAGGAGCGCGCGCCCACCCAGCGCACCGCCAGGCCCATCTCCGTGGCCCGGCGCATCACCGTGGCGTGGCTGAGGCGCTCGCCCTCGTAATCCTGGCGCATGTCCAGGTGGGCGTCCATCACCAGCACCGTGAAATCGGTACCAAAACGCTCCTTCATGGCCCGGAGCGCCCCCACGGTGACGGTGTGCTCACCGCCCAGGACCACCGGCAGGCGCCCGGCGTCAAGCTCGGCGCTCACCGCCGCCTGGATGCGATCCAGGCAGGCCTCCACCGGGCCGGAGGTGTCCACCCGGTAGTGGGTGTAGATGCCCTGATCCACGGGCGAGGAGCCCAGCACCTCGTCGTAGAGCTCCATGTTGGCCGAGGCGCTCATGATGGCCAGAGGCCCCTGGGCCGCGCCCTCTCCGTAGGTGACGGTCACCTCCAGGGGCGCGGGGATGATTCCAGCCCGGCAGCGCTCCAGCTTGGGCTGGGGCACTCCGCCGAAGGTCAGGACTTTGCTCTCTAATAAAGACACGGGCCTCCCTCGAAGCTTTTTTTGCAGTATAGCAGCCCCGGCCCGGCGCGCCATAATCCGGCAAGGGCAAAAAAGCCATCCAGGGTATTGACGAATCTCCACTTCACGGCCATAAGTGTAGCCTTACTGAGTTACAATGTTGCCTCATTAATCTAAGGAGGGCGCCATGCTGGTACCCAAGTACATCTATCTGACCAAGGGCAAGGGGGAACACAAGGAGAAGCTGGCCAGCTTCGAGTTGGCCCTGCGCGCCGCGGGTATCGCCAGTCAGAATCTGGTGCATGTGTCTTCCATTTTCCCTCCCGACTGCCAGCTCATAAACCGCCAGAAGGGCGAGTCCATGCTGGTGCCGGGGCAGATATTGTTCTGTGTGATGGCCCGCAACGAGACCAACGAGTCTCATCGGCTCATTTCCTCCTCCATCGGCTTGGCCCTGCCCACCGACCGCACCTTGCACGGCTACCTGAGCGAGCACAAGGGCTACGGCCAGTCGGCCAAGGTGTCCGGCGACTACGCCGAGGACCTGGCCGCCGAGATGCTGGCCTCCACCCTGGGCATCGACTTTGACGTGGACCAGAGCTGGGACGAGAAAAAGCAGGTGTTCCGCATGTCCGGCCGCATCGTCAAGACCAGCGAGATCACCCAGACCGCCGTGGGCCCCAAGGACGGCAAGTGGGTGACCGCGGTGGCCGCGGCGGTGATGATAATGGAGTGGCTGGAAGGCGAAGGCGACACCTAGTGATTGAAACCGGCGGCGAGCTGGGGGGCCGCCGCCTGGCCCCGGGGGAGCGCTTCCACTTCGCCTGCCTCCCCGGCCTGGCCTGTTTCAACACCTGCTGCCGCGACAAACGCCTGCCGCTGTTGCCCTATGACTTTCTGCGCCTGCGCCGGTGCCTGGAGCTTCCCGCCGCCCAGGTGCTGGCCCAGCATGCCGAGTTGGAGGCCGACCCGGTCTCAGGCTGGCCCACCCTGCGCATCAAGCTCACCGATGAGGGCGTTTGCCCCTTTGTCACTCCCCAGGGCTGTTCGGTGTACCCCCACCGGCCCACCTGTTGCCGGGTCTACCCCCTGGCCCGGGCGGTGCGCCCCGGCCCCGGCGGCGGCCCGCCCCAGGAGGTGTTCCTGCGCCAGGAAACCCCCGGCTGCCTGGGCTGGGACCAGCCCCAGGAGCTGGACGCGGCCGCCTGGGTGCGGCAGCAGGGTTTGGCCCCCTACCAGGCCGCCAACAACTATTGCCTACGTTTGTTCATGCACCCGGCCCGCCAAGGCCAGGTGAGCCTGGACGATCGCCAGACCCACGCCTTTATCAGCGCCCTGTACAACCTGGAGGCCTTCCGGCCCCTGGCCGCCTCGCCGGGGTTCGGGGAGCGCTTCGGCTTCGAGCCGGAGCGGGTGGAGCTGGCCCTGGCCGAGGAGCAAGAACTCTTGAAGCTGGGGGTTGATTGGCTGGCCGGGGTGCTGTTAGGGGGATAACCCGCCGGGCCGAGACTGAAAATTCCTGTTGACGGCGTGGCCCGGTTCCGGTGATGATAATCTTGAATTGGCTGCGAGAAGTAATTGGTTGGCCAAGGGCCCCGGAGCGATCCGGGGCCTGAGGTTTTTTTGGGGGGCTGGTTCAGCGGTGCGGCCGCCCGCCGTCTCAGTTCATAAAATACCCCAGCAGATACTTGCCCGCGGTGCCCAGCAGGATCAGCCCCAGCATGATCTTGATGTAGGCGGGCTTCACCCGCTTTTGCATGCGCGCCCCGCAGTACATGCCCCCCAGGCCGCCCAGGCCGAAGAGAAAACCCAGCAGCCAGTCCGGGGCCACGGCCATCTGGCCGGAGTAGAAGGGGGCGATGGCCTGGTAAAAGGCCACCCCGGCCACGCTGGTGACAAAGGTGCCCATGAGGGCGGCTCCGGCCACCGCGTGCACCGGCAGGCCGTACACCGCCACGAAGAAGGGGGCCACGATGGCCCCGCCGCCGATGCCGTAGACCCCGCCCACCATGCCCACGGCCAGGGACAAGGAGAATATGCCCGGCGTGGAGCAGGTGTAGTTTTGCCCCGCGAAGTCGAAGCTGAGTTGCCGCCAGGAAAAGGAGCGCAGCCGCACCACGAAGCCGCCGGGCCGGGCCGGGGGCGGGGTGCCGGCCTGGTTCCGGGCCGGCGCCTTGGCCCTGTCCCGCTCCTTGGCCAGGTCCAGGAACATGCGCGCCCCTATGTAGAGCAGCACGCAGCCCACGAAGACCTTGAAGGGGCCGGGCTCGGGCAGCCAGGTCAGGCGGATGAAGCCCCCGGCCACCACCCCGGGCAGGGTGCCGGCGATGACCACCCAGGTGAGGGGCCAGACCATACGGCCCTCGCGCAGATAGCGCCAGACTCCGCTGGGTATTGAGACGATGTTATAGACCAGGTTTGTGGGGCTCACCGCCGGGGAGGTGAAGCCCAGAAAGCTCATTTGAAACGGCAGCAGCAGAAAGGCCCCGCTCACCCCGCCCATGGAGGTGAAAAAGCTGACCACGAAGGCCACCAAGGGGGGCAGCCAGATGGGGCAGTCCACGCCGGAAACCGCAAAATGCACTGGAGCGCCTCGCTGAGGGGTTGCCGATTACCGGAGGATAGACCGCCCCGGATTGCAAAGCAAGGGGCTGGGTTTTATTGCCTGGGCCGGTACACCAGGCGGGCCCGGGAGTCGGGCCCCACGTTGTCGTAGTCGCAGGTGAGCAGGCAGGGACCCACCAACTCCCGGCGCGGCGAGCAGGAGAACAGGTAGTCGTCGCCCCAGGTGCTCACCTCCACCCGCACCCGCACCGAGCAGGAGGGGCCGCCCTCCTGGCCGGCAACCGATATTTGAAAAAGATAGTCCGGGCTGGCGGCCAGCTGGTCCTGGTCGAAGCCCTGGCCGAAGCGCCCCGATGCGCCGGGGGCCACGGTGGTTTCCTGGCCCCGGTTCACCTGGAAGACCAGGGGGGCGGCGGATTGGTTGACCACCCGCAGGTTGAAGGAGCCGAACTGCTCGGCCGAGGCGGGGGCCGCCCACAGGGCCAACAGGCCCAACAACGCCAACAGTCGCACCGAAATTCTCTTTTCCGCGGACCGAAAAAGGTTGAATCTGGCCTTGGCTGCAGCCTGGCTAGTGCACCGTGACCAAAACCCAGCAGACCTGGGCCTCGTTGTATACTTGCAGGGCGCAGCGCTGGTCGCTGGAGGCGGCGGAGCAGTAGGTGAGCACGCTGCCTGGCCGGCCGGCGTCGTTCACCGTCTTTATCTTGACCCGGCACCAGGGCTCGATGCCCTGGTCCACCCGGCTGATGTCCAGGGTGTGCTGGTATTCCAGGCGCTGGCCATCCAGGGCCGGGTCGCTCGTCTTCAGGGTGACCGAGTGCCCGGCGTCCAGGTAGCGGCGGCCGGGAGTGGTGACCGTGCCGTCAAGGTCCAAAAGGACCATCAGTTCGTTCTGGTTGACCACCGGGATTACCAGACGGGTGAACTTGGCTTCCTCACCGGCAAGGGCCGTCGCGGAAATCCACAACAGACTGGCAGTCAAAATAAATGCCCAAAATCTACCCATGCCCGCCCCACTTTCCGGTTTGGATCGCAGAACCTGCTCTCATATTAATATACACCAAGCGAGGGCGTATCCGCCGGCGAAGAGGCGTTTCGCTTCATGAATGACATTCACCCCCTTGCCGCCGGGATCTGGCCCATATCGGCCCCGGAGAAAAAATACTGGTCCAAGGTGGGATTTCCGCCCCCCGGGTGGTAGACTTCCGCTTCAACTGGGGATCGTTACAGCCCCTTTTGTTTAAAACCGCAAGCGTCTCGCCGCGATCCTCTAACCTCATTAATCTCGGAGACGCCGGCTAAATCAGGCCTCTAGGCCTGCGCTAGAGGACCGCCGCCCCCATTGTGGGGTGGCCGGACATAACAGATGTATAAAGCCAAAGTCGTGGGGGCCGGATCATATTCCCCCGAAACCATAGTAACCAATCGCGACCTGGAAAAGGTGGTGGACACCAGCGACGCCTGGATCACCCGCCGCACCGGCATCAAGGAGCGGCGCATCGCCACCGGCGGCCTGCTCACCAGCGATTTGGCCACCCGGGCCGCCCAGCAGGCCCTGGGGCAGGCCGGAATGGATGCCCAGGACCTGGACCTGGTGGTGGTGGGCACGGTGACCCCGGACCGCCAGTTCCCCTCCTGCGCCTGCCTGCTGCAGGAAAAGCTCGGGGCCCGCAAGGCGGCCAGCATGGACGTCTCCGCCGGCTGCTCGGGTTTCATCTACGCCCTTAGCGTGGCCAACAACGCCATCCGTTGCGGCGAGGCCCAACACGCCCTGGTGGTGGGGGCCGAGGTGCTCTCCGGAGTAACCAACTGGGCCGACCGGGGCACCTGCGTGCTCCTGGGCGACGGAGCCGGGGCGGTGGTCTTAAGCCGCACCGACGAGGACACCGGCATCAAGGCCATCCATCTGCGCTCCGACGGCTCCTTCGGCCACCTGCTGTACTCGGTGGACCAAAACGGAACCCCGCGCCAGGCCCTGGAGATAGTGCCCGGCGCGGGCGAACCCAAGCCCTTCTATCTGGTCATGGACGGCAAGCCGCTTTTCAAAAAGGCGGTTGAGTGCCTGGAGGAGATCACCCGCTGGACCCTGGACAAGGCCGGCGTGAAGGTGGAGGAGTTGGCCCTGATGGTGCCCCACCAGGCCAACATCCGCATCATAAACGCCCTGGCCCAGCGCCTGGGCTTGAGCGAGGACAAGGTCTACACCACCATCGAGCGCTACGGCAACACCTCCTCGGCCTCCATTCCCACCGCCTTGGCCGAGGCTGTGTCCATGGGCCGCTTGGCCCCCCGGGACAAGCTGTTGATGGTCACCTTCGGAGCCGGTCTCACCTGGGGAGCCTCACTGGTGGAGTGGTCCATATAGTGGAACGCATGGGCTTGGTGGAGCGCCTGGGTATGGCCGGGCTGCTTCTTTTCATCCTGGTGCAGACCATCATCTGGTCCACCATATCCATACTGTGGTTTTTGGTGGACTCCACGGGCAGCAAGGCCCACCGCTACGGAGCCCGGCCTTGGAGCCGTATTTTGCTTTGGGCCAGCCGGGTCAAGGTGGATGTCCAGGGCCTAGAAAACCTGGAGCGCGCCGGGAAGGGGCCCATGGTCCTGGTGTGCAATCACCAGAGCCTGTTCGACATCCTGGCCCTTTTGGCCAGCCTGCCGGTGGATTTCAAGTTCGTGGTCAAAAAGGAGCTTGGCAAGGTGCCCCTGTGGGGCTATGCCATGAAAAAAGCCGGTTACATCTTCGTGGATCGCGGCCAAAGCGGCCAAGCCGGCGAGTTGATGCGACAAGCGGTGGACAAAATCAAGCTGGGCAGCGCGGTGCTGTTTTTCGCCGAGGGCACCCGCAGCGCCGACGGCAAGTTGGGCCAGTTCAAGCGGGGAGCTTTCGTGCTGGCCACTCTGGCCCGGGCCGATGTGGCCCCGGTGGCCATCGCCGGTTCGGCCCAGGTGCTGCCTAAAAAGAGCTGGCGCATCAGGCCGGGCCACATCACGGTTTCGGTGCTGCCCACCATCAGCGACCCGGCGGTCAAGAAAAACTCCCGACTGCTCATGGAGGCGACCCACCGCATGCTGGCCCAGGCCCTTGATGAGCCCCGGCCTCCGGCAGGGTCCTAGGCGGGCGGGTCCTGCTCTACCTCGCCGCCTTCCACGTCCGGCTCTTCCTGAAAGTCCGGCTCATCCTTTAGTGCCTTTTTCTCCAATTTTTGTTGGCGCTTCATCTCTTTTTTCTTTTTCCTCTCCATCTCCTTCTGTCTTTTTTGGAACTGGAAGTTGGTTCTCGCCAAGTGGACACCTCCTCGCTGGGGGTTGAAAAATGTTTTGGCCGGCCGCTGTGGCCGGTTGGGGGTAAAAAAGTCCCCGAGGCCAGCATTCCGGAGGTTCGCCGGCCGGCGGGGACTTAAAAGGCTTGGGCCGGGAAAACCCGGCGCCGGGCCTAGTCAAACCAGGCCCGGCCTGGGATTACCAGCGGCGGGGGGGCCGGGAGTCGCGGTCCTCGCGGGGCTTGGCCTCGTTGACCTTCAGGTCCCGGCCGTCCAACTGGGCGCCGTTAAGGGCCTGGATGGCCGCTTGGGCCTCGTTATTGTTTTCCATCTCCACGAAACCAAAACCGCGGGAACGACCGGTCATCCGGTCGGTGATCACCCTGGCCGAAAGCACGGTGCCGTACTCGCTGAAGGCGTTGTTCAGAGAATCGTCGGTGGTGTCGTAGGACAGATTGCCCACATAGATATTACTGCTCATCTTGCAAAGACTCCTGTGAAAAAAGCGGCATGCCCCCCAACCAATAGGGAAGGCTTCTTTTGGCTCAACCAGCCTTAACTTTTTGCTGAGATCGCGGGGCGGAGCCTTGAAGATCTAGCGGAAAATTTAGACTTATTGGCCGGTATAGGACATAATGATTACCGGTTTGGCCCCATTTGTCAACTGGTATCCGCCTCTTAGGCCGCGCTGCGGGATTTGGCACCCCCCCGGGCCATAAAACTACGTTGCGCGCCGGCAGGCAAATTTCTATAATCCAGCCATGATTTATTATTTGCGCCTGTATTGGGGGCTCCTGGCCATCCCGTTGTTTTTGCTGGCCGCCTGCGCCTCGGGGCCCTCCAAGGACGCCGCTCCCACCGCCACGCCGGCGGCCGCCCCGTCCCGGGCGGCATCGCCCCAGCCCGCCCCCGCTTGGGCTTCCTTGCCCCAAAATCCGCCAGGCGACGCGGCAAGGGTGTGCTTGTGGGTCTTCTGGACCGACAACCAGACCCTGATGCGGGAGATGCGGGCCATGCTGGGCCAGGGCAAGCCCTTTCAAAGCGCGGCCCTGGACATGGCGCGCAACAACAAGGGTTACGTCACCACCCATGCCGACTGCCTGGCCAAAAGCGAACTTCCCGCCGCCATGACCAAGGCCATAAAGGGGTTGAGGCTGGGCCAAGTGAGTGGGGTCTTCGCGCTCAACGGCGGCCAGGCCCTGGCCATGCTCACCAGCGATGTCTTCCGCCGCCAGGCCCAGAAGCTCTACCAACAGGGCAAGTACCGCGAGGCCATGCAGCCACTCAGCCTGGACCTGGAGCTGCATCCCGCGGCGGCCGGCAGCTGGCACCTCATGGCCCTGTGCCGGGCGGCCACCGGGGACAAGCAAGGGGCCCTCAAGGCCTATGACCAGGCCCTGGAATGGACCCCCAATGACCCAGCGGTGCTCAACGACAAGGCCACCCTGTTCAGCACCATGGGCCAGGGCGGCCAGGCGGTGGTGTTGTTTCGCCGGGCCCTGGCCGCCGCGCCCGACAACCCGGTGTACATGAACAACCTGGCCTGGGCTCTGGTGAAAAACAAGCACGACCTGAACGAGGCCCTGACCCTGGCCCAAAAGGCGGCGCGCCTGGCCCCGGACAACCCGGCGGTGTGGGACACCTTGGGTTTGGTCCAGCAGGCCAGGGGGGACCACGCCGGTGCGGTGATGAGCTTCCACCACGCCCTGCGCCTGGACCCCCAGGCGGCCGGAGCCAAGAGCCGCATGACCGCCAGCCTGCTCAAGCTTTCGCCAGACCAGGTTACCCGTTTGGGCGTCAACGGGGTGAAGCTGCCGCCGGCCCCCGCGCCCCGGCCAAAGCCGGCGCTCAAGCCCAGGCCCAAATCGGCTCCCAAGCCCGAGCCGGTTCCCGCTCCCCAGGCAGCGCCTGCTCCCGAACCAAAGTCAGGGCCGGCCCCCGCGCCCGCGCCCGAGGCCAAGCCCGCGCCCCAGCCCAAGGCAATGGCTTCCACCGGCTGGAGCCAGCGCCCCGCGCCCGAGACTAAGCCGGCCCCGGCCGCCCGGCCCCAGCCTTCGCCCATCGCCGAGGCCAAACCCGCGCCCGCGCCGGCTCCCAAGCCCGCGCCCGTGGCCAAGGCCAAAGCCAAACCCGCGCCAGCGTCCCCGCCCAAGGCGGAGCCCAAGCCCGCGCCCCCGGCTGCCCAGCAGGCCGGCAAGCCGCCCCGGGGCTGGTACTTGCAGTTGTCCTCCAACCGCAACCCCAACCTGGCCCGGGCAGCCCGGAACCGCTGGGTGGCGGCGGGGCAACCGGCTCAGGTCTGGGATTGGAACTCGCCCAAAAGCGGCCTGTGGCACCGCGTGCTCTTGGGGCCCTTCCCCGGCAAGGCCCAGGCTTTGGCCGCCGGGCGGCGGTTCAAGGACGCGGGCAAGTTGCCGGGCTATGTATTGGTCAGAGTCCGCTAGGGTTCCCATAGGTAAACCACCAAATCTGTCCCATGGGCTCTGACGGGGAACAGCCAAGACTCTTGACTAGTTGGAGGGGTGATTATTCGGATGGTGCGTCAGGCACAGTGACTCTGCGCTTGTAATCCGGGACCACCAACTTGGTGAGCCCGGCAAGAAACCACTCCAAGCTGTACTTGGCTCCATCAAGCAGCACCTGCGGCACAAGCACCTAATGACGACCGAAGACTACGTGAGGGGAGTAGCGTCTATCAGACCTCACCTCAAAGTACTTACGGGCGGAAAGACCCAGACGGAAAACGCCGCCTAAACACTCCGTAGGGAAAATCCTACGTCTATCCTAACGTCCAGAATTGAAAACCAGGCAAAGCCAGCATATGGGATCAACGAGAAAGGGGCCAGCCAAATTGGCTAACCCCTTGTTTTTATTGTGGCGGAAGTGCATGGGAATCGAACCCACCTACCGCCTTACTCAGACGGTACACCGGATTTGAAGTTATACAATATGGCTAAAGATACCAGTAAGTTAACATAGTTGGGGTCGCAAATGGGTGCAGATTCATGCACCCAGCAACCTCAGCCCGCACCCTATGCGCACCCTATCATTGCTAGTGTATTCGTGTTTTGGTGGAAAAGTCCGAATAGGATTTACAAGGTTATTTCCATGCCGGCTAGACCCGTTGCAGCTCGTAGCCGATTCTACTAACACGCAATAACATGGGGCATGGGCGCGGTAATAAAATCTTTGGAATTTCACCAAACCGTGTCGCCTCTCTTAAGAATGGCGCTTTCACCGGCCCGGGTCCTAGCTGGGCATGGAGCGCATAATGACCCTTTGCCCATGGGCGGCATCACCGGCGGTCTTTCGTCGGCAGTGGGGCATTTCTTTGCCGCATAGCCTTCAAGTTAAATCGTCTCTGGCATCTCGGTGACCATCTCCACCGGTTTTTGCCCAACTGGATCCTGGATGTCTTCCCGTGAGGTCATGGCTGGACGGGGACGGCGGTCCACCCGCAAGGAAAACACATCGGGGCGGTTGTAATGACCCACCGAGTCCACCATGTGTTTGGCGTAGGTTATAAGCTCGAGATTGATTTCCGCCACCAGCATGGTTTCTTCGTGCTCCACCGGCCCGGCCACGTAATTGCCCAGGGGGTCTATGATGCCGGCGATGCCGCCGCCCGGCTCCAGACTTTCCTCGGTGGAAGGGTCCAACTCATGGTAATAGGCCACGTCTTCCTCGGTGAGCATGGACGAGGAGAAGATGACAAAGACCTGGCCCTCAAAGGCGGTGTGGCGCATGGCGGCGTCAATGATGCGCGAGCGGTTGCGCGGCTGGCTTTTGAAGTTGGCTCCCGGCCAATTGGCCACATGCACCTGTTCGCCCATGGCGTATAGCGCGAAGCGGCTAAGGGCCATGGAGTGCTCATAACAGATCAGGGGGCCGATTTTGCCCAGGCTGGTATCGTAGACCACCAAGTCGTTGCCGTGGCCCCAGCCCCAGATGGTTTTTTCTTCGCCGGTGGGCATGAGTTTGCGCCGCTTGCCCACCAGCCGGCCCTGATCGTCGATCAAAACTTGTGAATTGTAGATGGTCCCGCCATCGCGTTCGTTGATCCCCAAGGTTACGTGAATCTTAAGACGCGCCGCCTCTTCGGCCAACCGTTGGATTTCCGGGCCCGGCACTTCGATGGAGTTGTGATAGAGCTGGCGGTAGAGGTTCAGGCGCTGGGTGTTGTTTACCGCCATCCATATCCACCAGGGGTAGTAGGGGACGAAGGTCTCGGGGAAGACCACCAGTTGGGCTCCCCTTGCTGCCGCCTCCCGGGTCATGGCCAGCACCTTGTCCATGGTTTCGTCTTTGCTTTTGTGGCTGGAGGCGGCGATCATGGCAGCCACTTTGTATGTCTGTTTAGGCAATTGCTTTCATCTCCGGCTGTGATTCACATTCCTAGATATGCTTCGCGAACATGAGGATTATCAAGCAGTTCCAGCCCTTGGCCTCCCAGGGTTATGCAACCGTTTTCAAGCACAAAGGCGCGGTCGCAAAACGACAGCACCTGGCGCACGTTCTGTTCGACCAACAGCACCGTGATGCCGGTTTCCTTGACCTGTCTTACGGTCTCAAAGATGGTTTGCACCACCAGCGGCGCTAATCCCAAGGAGGGCTCGTCCAGGATCAACAGCCGGGGCCTGGCCATGAGCCCCCTTCCCAGGGCCACCATCTGCTGTTCCCCGCCCGAAAGGGTGCCCGCGATCTGGTTGGTGCGCTCCTTGAGGCGGGGCAACAGGCCAAAGACGAAATCCAGGCTTTCCTCGGCCAGTTCTCTGGCCCTGGGAGGATATGCCCCCATCTGCAGGTTTTCCAACACGGTCATTTGGGGGAACAGCTTGCGGCCCTCGGGCACCTGCACCACTCCCAGTTCCACCACCCGATGGGCGGGTTCGCGTTCCAGGTGAGTGCCCTGGTAGACGATGCTGCCCTTGGTGGGTTTGAACAACCCGCAGATGGTGTTGATCAGAGTGGTTTTGCCCACACCGTTGGAGCCCAGGAGCGCCACGATGCGGCCTTGTTCCACGTGAAGATTCAGCCCGGACAAGGCCACCAGGTCGCCATAACAAACCTCTAGAGAACTCACCTCAAGCATGGGCCGTCTCCTTGCCCAGATAGGCTTCGATGACCAAGGGGTTGGCTACGATTTCCTGCGGCGTGCCCTCGGCGATCTTTTGCCCGTAGTTGATCACCACGATGCGGTCGCTTAGGGACATGATGGCTTTCATGACGTGCTCGATCACCACCAGGGTGATTCCAGTTGCCGATATGCGTCGCACCAACTCGATGATCTGTCTGATCTCGCTGGGATTGAGCCCGGCCATCACCTCGTCCAGCAGAATCAGCGAGGGCCGCGTGGCCAAAGCCCGGGCCAATTCGACCCGTTTGCGGTTGGGCAGGGTGAGGCTGGAGGCCGGCTTGTGGGCCTGATCCCCCAGACCCACGAAACGCAAAACCTCCAGGGCGCGCTCCCGGGCCCGGGGCACATGGGGATCGCGCAAAAGGCAGGCGGTGGCTACGTTGTCCAGCACGCTGAGGTGCATGAAAGGGCGAACCACCTGGAAGGTGCGCGAAAGGCCCATGGCGCACACGCTGTGGGGAGCCATCTGGCCCAGGTCTTGGCCGCAAAAGGAAACGCTGCCTCGGTCTGGTTTGAGAAAAGTGGATATCAGGGAGAACAAGGTGGTTTTGCCGGCTCCGTTGGGACCGATAACCCCCACGATCTCTCCCCGGCGCACGCTCAGGTCTAGTTCATAAATGGCGTTGAGCCCTCCGAAGGATTTGCACAACCCCTTGACGTGCAGGATTTCCCCCGGCGGCGGCTCCAGGGCCGGTGGTGGGATGACGGCGTCCTCCAGGTACTCGACCTCTTTAATCTCCTTGGGCCGGCGCCGTCCCATCCAGGCTTCTGCGCTTTTGACGATGCCATCGGGCATGAGCATGACCACGGCGATGAGGATGGCTCCGTATACCACGAAACCCAGGCCGGCGTAGATGGTGCCCAGCCAGCCCTTCATCACCGCGTCCAGGGGGACCAACAAGAAAGCGCCCAAAACCGGCCCCGCTAGAGTGCCCACTCCGCCGATGATGGCAAACAGGGCCACCTGTATGGACATGTGCATGGAAAACACGATGTCCGGGTCTATGAACATCATGTACTGGGCGTAGAAGGTGCCGCTTACGGCGGTGAAAAAGGCGCTGATCATCATGATGATCGTCTTGCAGCGCACCACGTTGATGCCCACCGCCTTGGCGGCGGATTCGTCCTCCCGTATGGCCTGGAGGTAATAGCCCAGCTTGGAGCGGCCCAGCCAGTAGGTGACTCCGATCATTATGAGCAGCAGCAGCAAGGCGAAGATGAGGTAGGGGTATTTGCTTTCGAATAAAAAGTTCTGCCAGGCGGGTTTCACCGGCAGCAGTAGCCCGACCCCTCCCATGGTTAGCCCGCGCCAGTACACGGCGATGATGCGCAGCACCTCGGCCAGGGCGATGGAGACCAGACAGAAGTAAAAGCCCTTAAGGCGAAAGCAGGGTGTGAAGATCAACAAGGCCATGATGGCGGCTAACACCCCACCGGCCAGCATGCCGAACCAAGGCGATATGTCCAGGTTCAGGAAAAGCAGGGTGGAAGTGTAGGCGCCCACCCCGAAAAAGGAGGTATGGCCCAGGGAAAATTGGCCGGCGTAGCCGCCCACCAAGTTCCAGGCCAAGCTCAAGGCTGCGTAGTACAGGATGGTTACGATTATGTCGGTGTAAAAGGGGTTGCCCACCCAAAAGGGGCTGAGCGCCACCAACAAACCTATCCCGCTTAAACCTTTCACGCCGAGCGCCTGCATCATCCGTTCTCCCTTACGGTGCTGCCAAAGAGCCCGGAGGGTTTGACCAGCAGGATGAGGATGAATACCACGAAATACACAACCGTCTTTAGCGCCGGATCAAGGAAGAAGCCGGAATAGGCCTCTACCAGACCGATGATCAGGCCGCCGAAAAATGCGCCGGCCAGATTGCCCATTCCGCCCAAGACCACCACCACGAAGGCGATGAGTCCGAACTGGGTGCCCACCGAGGGGAATACCGAGAAAATGGGCGAAAGCACCGACCCGGTGATGCCCACGCAGGCCAGGCCCAAGCCGGTGGTGATCATGTAAACCCGGCGCACGTTGACGCCCATCAGGGCCGCCGCCCGGCGGTCCTGGGCCGTGGCCCGGATGGCGCGGCCCATGTAGGTTCTTTTCATGAAAAGGTAAAGCCCCAAGGCCACCATACAGACCGCCGCAAAGGCGAAGATTCTGGTGTATCCCAGGTAGACGCCGAAAAGATCCAGCGACTCCAAGGAATAATCGGTGCGCACCATTTGGTAGTCCGCCGAGAAGAAGAACAGGGCCCCGTTGGAAAGCACGATGGAAAGGCCCACCGTGGCGAATATCTGGGCGATTTCCTGGGAGTCCAAAAGCGGCTGAATCATCAGCCTCTGGAAGGCCACGCCCAGCACGAAAAACAGGGGCACCACTACCACAATGGCCACGTAGGGGCCCATGCCCATCCAAACGTTGAGGAAGAACGCGCCGTACATGGCCAGCATTAAAAACTCACCATGGGCGAAGTTGATTATCTCCATCACCCCGAAGATCAAGGTGAGCCCCATGGCGTTCAAGGCGTAGATGGCGCCCAGCAAAAGGCCGTTGGCGGTGAGTTGCAATAACTGTGTGAACATATCTCTCCTGGCAAGCCGGGCCCCCCGGGGACCCGGCTTTTTTCAACAGAGCTATTTCTTGCGCTGCTTCCAGGTGGGCATGGGCAGTTCCACCGGCGCGCTGGCCAAATTCTCCGGATAGACCACCAGCAGTTGCTGCTTCTGCCATTGCATGATCACCGGGAAGGCGTTCAGGTTGGCTCCGGCGGTCTTGGCCGGAGGTTGCTCGAACTTCACCCCAAACACGTAGGGAGTCTCCAGCTTGGGGAGGTCCAGAGAGAGGGCGGCTTCCTGAATTGACTTGGCGTCAAAGGCCTTGGCCTTGGGTAGGACGTTTTTGAGCAGAACGTAGGTGCCGCCAAAGGCAGTGAAGCCAGGATCGCCGGGCTCTTCTTTGTATTTGGCTTGGAAGCGCTTGCGGAACTCGGTGAGCACCTCGGCGGCGGGCTTGGATATCTTGGAAGCCTCCACCCGGGTGGGCGGATCGACCACGCATACGTAGTCCACCAGGGAACCGAATTTTTTCTGGAACTGGTTAAGCCCGAAGAACACGCTGCCCACCAGCACCTTGGCGTTCAGGCGCATCTGTTTGGCTTGCCCATAGAACAGGTTGCCGTCGTTGACGTAGTGGATGGATACGATGCCGTCGGCTCCGGCGGCCTTGAGCTTGGCGATCTCCGAGGATAAGTCCACCGTCTTGTGGCTGTAGGTGATGCGCTCGACCACCTTGAGACCCAGCTCCTTGGCCCGGGCCACGCAGCTGTCGCCGATTATGGTGCCGAACAGGGAGTCTTCGTGAATCAGGGCCAGCTTGAAGTCGGCCGGCTTTATGCCCAGTTTGGGCGCGGCCATCTTGGCCAGGAAGTCGGCGGTGGTGCTGCCCCACTGGCTGGCCCTGGTGTTGAGCTGGAATATGTATTTGTAGCCACGCGAGGTGATGGGGTCGCCCACGCCGGTGGTGATCCAGAACACGGTCTTGTGACGCTCGCAAACATCCGAGGCGGCAAAGGCGTTGGAGCTGGAGTAGCCGCCGGAAATCACCGGCACCTTTTCGATGGTGATCAGGCGCTCGGCCTCGGCCATGGCGTCCTTGGGCGACACCGAATCGCCCACCAGGAATTGAATCTTCTTGCCTTTTACTCCGCCCGCTTCGTTGATCATGTCGCGGGCGATCTCGGCTCCCCTCAAACATTGTTGGCCGGTGTAGGCCAGCGGGCCGCTCATGGGGTACATCACGCCGATTTTTAATGCATCCCCCGCGGCAGCCGGACAGGCCAAGGCCAGGCACAAGGCTAGGGCCAAGAGCATGGTCCAGGTCTTTTTTAATGCCATTTTCCTCTGCTCCCTTTCTTGGCGAAAAGCGCGCACTCCCCCTATGGATGCGCGCGGGCACCCTCGCCGATTGCTGGATTAACTTTTATTTAAAACAGGCAAAACGGCACGTTACGCTAATTATAGCGTCTAGTCACCGCCAGCCTGGTGCAGCCGGCTCAGTAAGGCAAGGTGAAGGCTAGAAGGTCGGCGGGGTTATAACCCACACTATCTCAGTTGTGTCCTTGCCGGGGTTGGCCCAACGATGGGGCCGGTCCGATCGGAAATAAAAGGCATCACCCTTTTTAAGGTGGTGCTCCACGCCATCAATCGTGAGCAGGAGTTGGCCTTTGATCAGCACGCCGAACTCCTCGCCGCCTTCTGTATGGATGTAGGGATCAAGGGTGTCGCCCCCGGGTTCGATAATGGTGTACAGGGGCTCGATTGTCTTGCCGTTGAGCTTTGACACCATCAACTGGGCCCGAATATGGCCGCCAGGATAGACGATTTCGCGTCTTTCCTCTAGGGGACAGACCACATCCTGCTCACCGTCTTCCACCGAGAAGAAGGCGACGATGTTTTGGTCCAAGGCCTCGGCGATTTTTTTTAGGGTTCCCAGGGAGGGATTGGCCGAGCCCTTTTCCAGCTGGCTGATGTAGGGCTCAGATACGCCGGCCGCCTCGGCCAGCTTTTTCATAGTCAGGCCCTTGGCGGTCCTGAATTTTTTTAGGCGGTCTCCGATATCCATAGACGCGACTCCAACCAGTTAATTAATACCTAACTACTTTACTGTCAGCAAAGTCAAGCGAAAAGTATGATACCGGCTTAAATTCAATTAAACCAATAGCTAACGGCGTGAAGCATTACTATTTGGTTTGTCTCTTTGTATGCCCTCAATGGAAAAAACCAGTCGAATTTTTACAACTGCTTAGAACATATAGCATATATTTCAAGCGATTACATGGCTTGGCCGCATTTAATTCTACGAGAGCCAGTATTAACAAATTGTTTGATATTAAATATTAGTAAAGTAGTGAAGGGTAACCACCTTATGGTTGGGCCACCGTGTCGGCCAACTCGTCGATGAGTCGCACGGGAATCCCCGGGTTTGCCGGGCGCAGTTCAATTTTTGGCGTTGACCTGCTGAGGTGCTACCCGTTTCGGGTCCAAGTGGGATGAGAGATTTCCAGGTTCGCTTCCTTGGAGGTGGAGCCTTGGAGGAGACCCTGGCCCTTGAGTGGGGGGACATCGACTTTGAGGGCAGGTTTATCGACGTACAGCGCGGCTTGAGCCGGGGCAGGGTAGAAACCCCCAAGAGCGGCAAGGGGCGGCGCGTGGACATGAGCAATCAGCTTGCAGGGGTCCTGTGAGAGCCCTCAGGACCGCACGAAAGCGGGAGGCATTGGCAAAGGGTGGAGTGATCCGCCAGCCCTGGTGTTTGTGTCCTCTACGGGCACCCCCATGGAACGCGGCGCCTTTTACAACCGGGTGTGGCGCAAGTCTCTGGCGTCTGCCGGTTTGTCTCGCCATCGCATACACGACTTGAGGCACACCTACGCTTCACTTCTGATTCAACAGGGGGAATCCTTGGCGTATGTTCGCGATCAGCTAGGTCACCACAGTATCAAGCTGACGGTTGACACCTACGGCCACCTTGCCCCTGGAGGAAACCGAGAGGCGGTCAACAAATTGGATGATACGCAGGTTGAGGCGCACCAATCCGCACCCTATACGCACCCTGGGGTCGAAATCACGAATCCGTCTAAAATGAAAGGGGCCAGCCAAATTGGCTAACCCCTTGAAATCATTGTGGCGGAAGTGCATGGGAATCGAACCCACCTACCGCCTTACTCAGACGGTACACCGGATTTGAAGTCCGTTTTAAAGCCCTTCACTTGCCTTCACGAAAAATCCCGCCCTATCAATTTTAATCTTGCCATTGCAGTTGGTTACCAGTATTCTAATTCCCAGGGTATCACTTTGTTTCATGGCGTCGCATGGCAAAAAGTGGGGACAGGATGGGGACAAACTCGAAACACAGGACTTCATCCAAGACATATCCAGGCGTACGCTGGCGCTCCCACCCGGAGCGCAAACACGGAGCGGTGCCGGACCGCTATTTCATGATTCGCTACCAGCACCAAGGCAGGCGGAAGGAAGAAGGCTTGGGCTGGGCCAGCGAGGGCTGGACCGAACGCAAGGCCGCCCTGGAACTGGCCAAGCTCAGGGAGGCGGCGCGCCTGGGGGAAGGCCCCACCCGTTTGGCCGAAAAGCGTCAGATTGCCCAGGCCAAACGCCTGGCCGCCATAGAAGCCCAGGAACAAGAGGAACGGGACGCCCTGACCTTTGATGAGTTTTGGCACCAGACCTATTTCCCCCAGGCCCAGAAGGACAAGACACCCGGAAGCTGGCAGCGGGAAGACCAGCTTTACCGCCTGTGGTTGGAGCCGGTCATTGGCCAGCGGCCTTTGAAAGACATAGGCCCACTGCACTTGGAGCGGGTCAAAAAGAACATGGCCGAGGCCGGTCGCGCGCCCCGCTCAATCCAGTATTGCCTGGCCGTGGCCCGGCAGGTGTTCAACCAGGCCCGCAAATTGGGCCTTTTCCGGGATGAAGCGCCTACCAGCATGGTCAAGAAGCCCAACCCGGACAACCAGCGCCTGCGTTTTCTGACTCAGGCCGAAGCCAAGGCGCTCCTGGAGGACTTGGCCGCCGCCAGCCCAGACTTGCATGACATGGCCCTGTTAAGTCTCCACACCGGAATGCGCTCTGGGGAGATTCGTTCCCTGGCCTGGGGTGACGTGGACCTGGAACAAAAAATGATCACCATGCGGGACACCAAGAACGGCCGCACCCGGCATGTACCCCTGACCGGTCCGGCCACGGACATGCTCGCGGCCCGGCGGGATGGACAGAAGCCCAGCGCCCTGGCTTTCCCCGGCCAGCACGGCCAGCGCCGCGTCCCCTTCTGCAAAGCCTTCCGCAGTGCCATCAGCCGCCTGGGGTTAAATGAAGGCGTCACAGACCGCCGCCAGCGGGTGACCTTCCACAGCCTGCGCCACACCTACGCCTCTTGGCTGGTGATGCAGGGAACCCCCTTATACACCGTGCAAAGGCTTATGGGCCATCGCACCAGCGCCATGACCGAGCGCTACAGCCACCTGGCCCCGGATCACCTGCGCCAGGCCGTGAAGGGTTTTGAAGATGCCTTGGCCCAGAACGACGCCCAGGCCAACATGGCCGAACTGGTCCAGGTGAACCATGACTGAGGCATATTTGATTGACGTAATTTGGGACCAGGAGGCGGCCGTGTGGATAGCCACCAGCCGGGACGTGCCGGGGTTGTGTGCCCAAGCCGCCACCAGGGAAGAACTGACCAAGGTGGTCAAGGCCCTGGTGCCGGAGATGCTCGGTACCGCGAGAGAAGCCCATATAGAGTTTCGGGACCAAAAGGCACCATAAAATCCCACCGGCAACTTGATTCTTGTACCAATTTTTAGTACATTTGGGGTGCGGGCGACATGGCGTGGCAAGTCGAGATAACCTACAAGGTCAGCAAGCGCATAGGTAAACTGCCCAGCGCGGTGCGCAAGGCCCTGGCGCTACTGATGGCGGACATGGAGGACAGCGGGCCGGTGCGAGGCGACTGGCCCAACTACGGCAAGCTTGGCCCCCGTCGCCACCATTGCCACATTAAGAAAGGCCAGCCCACCTACATAGCCGTGTGGGAGGAGATGGCCGGCGAAATCAGACTGATCGAGGTGACCTATGTTGGCAGCCACGAAAAAGCACCGTACTGACAAGAGCACCGCCGTGCTGACCTTTTCCGGCCCGGCCGCCAAGGTGGCCGAAGTGGTGGCCGCCATGGACAAGCTGGGATTTTCCGCCCAGGAACCCAGCAAGCCCTGGCGGCAAGTCCTGGACTATGACGACCGGGAGCTTCCCGGCGTCTTTCTGGCCGGTGCCCGCTACCGGGAGGGTATGACCCAGGCCCAATTGGCCCAGGCCACGGGCATCCCCCGCCGGCATATCTCCGAGATGGAACACCACAAGCGCCCCATCGGCAAGCAGAACGCCAAAAAGTTGGGGGAGGCGCTTAAGGTTGACCCGAGGCGGTTTATTTCGATTTGAGTGAATGCCCATAACGCATATTGGAACGTGGGGGATGGCTAGAAGGAAACGTATATATGTTAAAGTTAAAGGCGGAGGTGTTGTTGACCTTGGCGAGCTGATGAAGGCTCGCAGACCCAAGGTCGGTGCTGTCACCGATTTGTTTTACTCCTACCCTGATGCCGATCAATGCCAGGACCTTGCCAGGCTTGCAAAGTCATTAGAAGAAGACGCAAAGAATTTCCTCAAAATTAGCCCGTTACCTGAAGACCTAAATATGCTCGAAGGGGAAGCCACAAAAAGGGCCAATGAAATCAGCCGTTATGCCGCCGAAGCTATAGAACTTGGAATTGAAGACAAGCGGAAGGAAATATTGGGTGTGTGGCTTAGAGAACAAGACTTTCCTGATACACCGTATGACTTACTCAGGCTAGAAATTCCCCTTGAAGCTCGCAAAAATGAAAACGGTAAACTCCAATATCAGGCTAAAATCGGTTTTCGCTATAAAGCAGCGGCTGAAACGATCAAGGCAGCCCAAAAATTACTCGTTTGTCTGAAAACAGACGACATGCATAATGCGCCCTATTGGGCAGCCACAATGCTTTTGAATGCCTGTAGATACGGGTTGGGGTCTGAATTACTGGTTGGCTACAAATGGCGCAGAGGGCAATCCAAGGGGGGCTCCAAAGGCAGCAAGACCAGGCAAGCATTAACCAACCAATGGCATGAGTCTATACGGGATCATGCTAACAAGCTATTGCAGCAAGGCAAATCACCTCGGGAGCTAGCTGGTATTCTAGGTAAAATATATAACTACACCCCACAACATATTCGAAGAATTCTGCAAAAATAAGGGAACATCTAACTTAGTCCACGTTCGTTTGCTCTGTCATCCTTTCACCCGTGAGCAATGGTGCTCACGTTAAAGCTAAAAGGATGAAAAATGGCGCGCAACGAATTGATGGATGAATTGGCCTCCAGTCTGCCTCCCGTGCTCTATCGCACCAACCCCCGATTCCGCGAACTAACGGGCTTAAGCCCGCGCACGATGGCGAATCTTGATTCGCTGGGCCAAGGTCCGGCTCAGCGGGTGCGTCTGGGGAAAATCGTAGGTTATTCCAGGGAGTCGCTATTAAGCTGGCTTGCTAAAAGGCTTGTGGTGGAATCCGGCCGCAAAGCAGGCAACTAGGGCTACCGCCCCATGGGAATGGATGGACCCCGAAGGCGTTCAACAAAACCGCACCGTTTTCATGGCCCCTTTACTGGTATTGAGGACGCAATCCTTGAATCCCAGGCCTGGGAGTCGATTACCTGCGCCGCGCGTGTTGCGTACCTACACATAAGGAAAGATGATAAGGGGTATAATCGCACGGAACTAAAGCTACCATACTCCCAAGCCGAGAAACTCATGGGGCGAAAGACTTTCACCAGGGCTATACGAATGCTAGTGGATCATGGCTTCATAACCATCAATCAGCCGGGCGGGTTGATGCAGCACTGCACAGAGTATGGTCTTAGTGACCAATGGCGGTATTGGAAGCCGCCTCCCATGTGGCCAAGATAAAATTAGATAGCAAGGGGCAATTTCCACCCTTGCCAGGGGGCAATAACCACCCTTGTCAAGGCATATACTGGGCCGGCCCAAGGGGCCAAAAGAACCCTTGTGTGGTCAAATTATGCGGTCCCGCAAGGGGTCATTTGCACCCTACTCTTAGATTCTGCCAGGCTTGGGCTTCTTTCTTTGCCCTTCTGATGATAGCCAAGGCCAACACAACGTCAGTGCCCCGGCACCGCCAAACCATCTCCTGGTCCTTGCCTGCCAGGGGGGGCGGGTATATCTTCAACGCCTTCATGCAGAGACCGCTGGGCCAACTTTTACATGCAGTTTTTTATGTTTTTGGGGGTGCTTTTCACCCTCCTGACCTGAGTCTCCCCTTGGCCTATCATTACCGGGCAGTATCTGGTACAGGGTGACCAGTGAAAGTCGATTGACCATAAAAAAAGAAATGGGCTAATATGCTCAAGGTCAAGGGCATTGCGGTTTTCATTGTGGTTTCAAGGAGAGAGCGTTTTGATCGGTAGACAGCGAAAGCCTGTGGGTGCAACCCAACCACCGCATGACAGAGCGCGCAGAGAGCACCAAATGGCTAGAAACGAGGCCAAAAGTGGTTACTGCCGCATGATTTGGGCTGATATGGCTGTGTAGCCTGGACGAATGCCAAGGGGCACTGGAAGGGTCAGAAAGCTTACGAAAAGTTAAGCGCTGTGATTGCCGAACAATTTGGGGGAAGACATGAAAAAGATTGCCGTCGCATTGGGCACCCTTATTCTGGTTCTGTTTGGAATTTACGGAGCATATGCGGAATCTTGCCAAACGATAGAGAATGCCGTTCTAGCCACTAGCGTTCAAGCTCTCACGTCTGCCAATGATGGTGCAAGCAGTGGAGATTCTTCCATACTGCGAAACCTTGTCCAAAATAATCGTGTGGTAATTGTAAAAAGAGGATTACCTTGCATTATAGTTAGCAAATTCCTCCTTAAAGGGATTCCTTGCTTAGAGGTTCGTGTGCCTGGCGTGAAGTCTCACTTCTACACCACCAAAATGGAAATTGAGTGTAGGTAGCTGGTGACAGTCTACAATTGCAGGGTAAGGATGTGAAGCGGTCCATGGAGTAACTGATCCGGCGGATCATCAAGGCCGCCCCCAGGATTTCCTACAGCGGCCTTCACCGGCGGGTACACATGGCCTCATCGTTTCCCTTGGCCAATCATTACCGGGAGGTGCTTGGTACAGGGTGACTGGTGAAAATTGATTGACCAGGGGAAAAAGGGAATTGCAATTTTTGTTGGGTTTTCAGTGCAAAATCGTTTCGGCAGACAGGCCATGGAGCCATGGTAGGCCGCCCGGCAAAGGAACTAGGTGCATTGAGAGCACCAACAGGCTCAAAACCAAAGGGAATGCGGCGACTGCCGCATAATCTGGGCTTGGGGCCCTTTGCGGTGAAGCGGTGGTGGACCTGGCTTGTGGCGCGCGGCCAAGGCCAGGCTCAGGAATGATTTCGGACTCAGGGGAGATGGAGAGGAGGGGGACTATGGTTAATTTCAGCAAATTCAATAAACGTTTTTTGCTTTTTGTTTCTATAGCTATTTTTTGTTTTACGGGAAATGGATTGGCTCTTGGAGGCGAAGGCGGTGTATGGCGTGGTGCCAAATTTGGCATGACTGAGGCAGAGCTAATTAAGGCTTTCCCCGGGGAGATTCAGACACTCTCACAGGTGGAAACATTCGATCATGGCAAGTATGCTAAGCTTGGTATACCTAACTTAAAAATAGGCATTTATACCTATGAAGTCAGATTCATCATGGACGGAGGTAGCAATAAATTAACAATGATAAATATTTATTCCAACGGTAGCGAGTGCAGCGCCAGGTATGATGATCTGCGAAACAAGCTTGAGGCAAAATATGGTTCGCCATCAAGAGTGGAGGAAGGTCCGAGCGGCATTAGGAATGTAATTTCGAAGCGAACAATCTGGATGATTCCAAATGTCAGCATTCAACTTGGATATTTTCACGATTTTGGATTGAATTTTCAGCGCACCAATGTTTCATATGAACCCAATTTAAAGGAAAACAATCTCTAAGCTGTTGCCGTAGTTAGATGAATAATAATTTCTTAAATAGGTTAATCTTACTTCCGCGTGTTGATATAGCAGTTAGAGGGATTTTATGTTTGGTAAGCTACTGAGGTTGCTAGGCATTAATAGTTCACAAGATAAAACAGTAACTGGCTACATAAAAACATTAAATGGCTACAAAAAAACGGACGTTAACGAACAGAGATTAAAAATAGAAATATCATATCCCGGACGAAGCTCCCCGCCTGTTCCAGAAGATTTGCTCGACAAAGAATATGACAAATGGAAATTTATAACTGAACACAGGCCAGAAATAAACGATGGCAATGACATTTGGCTTGATCCCCTTAAAAAAATTAATAAAAACGCGAAAAAGTTGCCAAAATGGATGGAACCGATACTGCCAAAAACAGATTTTGATAATGATCTTTTAAGAAAACAATTAATACTAGGCCCGAACAATCTTAACAGTATTGCTATTGCTGTTAGGAAGATTATAAGGGCAAAGAGGAAAGAGAAGAAGGGCTATCGCCGTGAATTAGATTTTTTATATAGAGTTGCAATTTTAAACGATTTGCTCAAAGAGTGTGTTTTCCCCAAAATGAAAGGTGTGGGAGGCGCAAACATAGTAAAAAATATATCGAAGAAAGATTTGGAAAATGCCGTCATTAGTTATGAAAAAATTGGCTACGAAACGCTCACCCTACTAAACAAAACAGACAAAAAGTGGCTGGCAGAATCTATGGGAACTCCAAAAAACCATAGAGCTGTCTCTGATATTTTTTCTGAAATAATTAACGAGACCATATCTCGCCATTGCTGGGAACACTTCGAAAAAAACAATGAACTAAGGAGCAAACTTGGCACCCAACCTTCCAGCATTCAAGAAGACTTGAAAAATTACTTGCGACAGTACCTTGGATATTCTTTAGAATATCAATGCGAAATGGAAAAAGATCAAGCGAGGAAAACCGAATGGGTTAGAGCTAAAAATCATGTCGAAATTAAAGATTACATAGAAATGTTTAAAGATAATTTTGTAGTGGCCGATTTAGAGACTACAGGGTTAAATCCGAATGACGACGCGATTATTGAGTTGGCGGCGATTAAAGTGACTGAAAATTTTAGTAATTATGAGAAGTTTACAGCACTTGTTGTTTACGATCACAAAATACCTGAAAAAATCGTCCGCCTGACAGGAATAAATGATTCGATGCTGCATAAAAGAGGGGTGAATATATCAAGTGCAATTTATGATTTTAATAAATTCGTTAGTGGGTTACCAGTATTTTGCCACAATGCTTCTTTTGATAAGTCTTTTTTGGACTGTGCATATAGTAACATTGGCATCAATAATAATATTCGCTTTTTTGACACGCTCACCTTGTTCCGGTACACATGGCCTGAGCTACCTAATCACAAGCTCCAAACCCTATGCAAGCTACTATCTGTAGACGTGGGTAACAAACACCGTGCGCTTTCAGACTGTGAATCGGTTATACAGCTAATCAAACTCATGGTAAAAAAAATTCATGTGGAACAAGCGGAAGTATGATCTAGTCGTCTGATTATGGTTGAAACTGTGCCCAAATTGTGCCCGCCAGCCCATCAAAACGCCAATAGGACCCAATGTATCCCAACATCCGTGGGCACAATAAAGAGCTGCCAAATCAGTCATTTACCTGAGATAGCGAATCTTTTTAGGTCAGGCTTGATTCGTCACGACTTGCCTGCCGATGGCGAGCCCAAAGAACACAAGGCCCTCTTCGCCTCTCATGCCGTCGCTTTCAAGAAAGGCAAAAAGACTCTGTTCGAATTGCCGTTACAAAGCGGCTGCCAGGTCAAGCTGGTCATTCGGTTGGCTGGATCGGGGTTGAGCGGCCTGGTGCGGATTCCCCATGAAGACGCAGAGTGCCAGAGGGTTTCGGGGCAGTATCAAGATTTCGTCGCCAGAGGCTCTCAGCGCCTCTGGGAGCTCATAGAGCAGCGAACCGCTGATGAGGGAGATGCAACTAAAAATTTATGAAGTCCTGGCGTCAATGCTTTTGAGGAAAAGTTAGAAAAGTCCTTTTGCTCCTACATACACACCCACCAAAAAACTCGTCATAAGTATCGTTTTTTTGCTCATTCTGCCGCCCGCTTCAGGAAAAGTGGGGACAGCATGGGGACAAATGCCAGACAAATCTTGCTTAGTGATGCCTTAAAAATATAGCAAGGGGCCGGCCAAATCGGCCAACCCCTTGATTTTACTTTGGCGGAAGTGCATGGGAATCGAACCCACCTACCGCCTTACTCAGACGGTACACCGGATTTGAAGTCCGGGAGCCCCACCAGTGAGCTTTCCACTTCCGTAGTTGGCAAAAACTATCACCGGCTCGGGCCAGCGTCAAGAAACGCTCTGCCGGCCGGCCTCCCTGGCCAGGGCCAGGGCCTCGTCCTTACTGCTTATCTCGCCGTCCAACTGGGCCTCGCGCACCAGGGCCAGCAGACGGCCCACCTCCTTGCCCGAGGGCAGGCCCAGAGCCCGCATCAAATCGTTGCCATCCACCAGGGGCGGTGCGGCCAGGGCCGCGGCCAGTTCCGCGTCGCGCAGGCGGGCCACCTCTTGGTACAGGGCCAAAAGCCTACCCTCCGCCTCTGGAGGGCGCAAGGGCCCCCGCCCAGCGATGGTGTCGGCCATGGCCAGCAAAAACAGGGCCGGCAGGTCTTGGCCCAGGGCGGCCAGCATGCGGCGCACACCCCGGCGGGTCAGCTGCCCCCGGCCCTGAGCCCCCAGCAAATGGAAAGGCCGCATGTGCTCGGCCGCCAGCCGGCCCACCCAGGCGGCATCGGCCTTGGAGAGCCCCAGGGCCAGGCAGCGCCGCCGGGCCAGGCGGGCCCCCATTATCTCGTGGCGGTAAAAGGTGGCCCACTCTTGGTCCCGGGCCTCGCGGGTGGGCGGTTTGCCCAGGTCGTGCAGCAGGGCCGCGGTCATGAACAGGGCCCGGCGGCGCGGCGGCTGCAAATAGTCCGGCCCCTCCTGGGCCAAGGCCCCGGCCAGGGGCCCCCGCCCCGCCAGCAGCAACCCGGCGGCCCGTACGCAGGCCAGGCTGTGGCCCAGGACGTCCAGGTGGTGGTAGGGATTCTGGGCCAAGCCCCGCCCGGCGGCCAACTCCGGCACCAGGCGGGTGAGCACCTGGCAGTCCTCCATGGCCTGAACCGCCCGGGCGGCCCGGGGCCCGGCCATGAGGCGCATCCACTCGGCCCCGATGCGCTCGGCGGCCACTCGGAACAACCCCGGCGCGGCCCCGGCCAGGCGCTGTTCCAATCCCGGGGCCAGGGAAAAACCGTGGGTGGACATGAAACGGAAGGCCCGGAGCACCCTGAGGGGGTCGGCAGCCAAGACCCCGGGCCCGGCCGGCCGCAGCACCCCGGCGGCCAGGTCGGCCCGTCCCCCGGTGGGGTCCACCAACTGGCTCTCCGGCTCGCCGCCGGCCCACAGGGCCTCCAGGGGCAAGGCCAGGGCATTGAGGGTAAAGTCGCGGGCCGCCAGGTCGGCGGCCAGGGTGGGGGCGCGCAGCCCTGCCAGGTCCAACTCTCCCTGGGGCCCCACCACCCGGCAGGTGGCGAACTCACGCCCCAGGGGAACGAAATGACCCCCGATCTTGCGGGCCAGGGCTTGGCCCAGGGCCAGGGCGTCGCCGGCCACGGCCAGATCCAAATCCGGGGCCCGGCGTCCCATCAGCAGGTCGCGCAGGGTGCCGCCGCACAGCCACAAGCCGTGGCCGCCCTCCCGGGCCAGGCCAGCAAGGGCCGCCAGGGCCGGATGCCCGCTGATCTCGTGCCAGAGCTCCCCGCTGGCCAAGGCTACTTCCTGACTACAATCACCAGCTTCTCCCCGATGTAGAGCTTGTCCCGGGCGCCCAGGTTGGGGTTCCACTCCTTGATCTGCCTCATCTTCACCCCATAGCCGCGGGCCAGGCCGTAAAGAGTCTGGCCAGGGCGCACCACATGCACGATGCGAACCGTTTTGGGCTCCGCCGCTGGGGCGGGACGGACGGCTGGGGCCGTGGCCGGACGAACGGCTGGGGCCGAGGCGGGACGGGCGGCCACGGCGGTGAGCTTTTTCTCCAGAAGGTCCAAGCGGCGGTCCAGGGCGCGCCCCTCGCTGGTTTCGGCGGCCACCTTTTTCTCCAGGGAGTTGATGCGGGAGTTGAGCCTGGGATCGGCCCTGGTGGCGGCGGCCGCCTGTTTCTTCACCTCGTTCAGCGACTTTTCCATCTCGGCCAAACGCTTGGCCGCGGCCAATTCCTGGCGGGAGGGCCGGGCCTGGGCTTGGGCCAGGGAGGCAATCTGCTTTTCCAGGCCGCCGAGGCGCTGGGCCAGCAGGGGCGAGGCCAGGGGGGCTCCTCCCCTAATTGCCGCCGGTCCGGCGGTGGCCAGGGCCCCCACCTGTTTCTCCAGGCGCTCCTGAGAGCGCTGGATCTGGCCCAAGTTGGTGGTGAGCCCGGCCAACACCTTGCCCTGGCCCTCCACCCGCTGGGCCAGCCCGGGCGCGGCCGGAGCCCCGCCCTTGGGGGCGGGCCCTTGGGAGAGGGCCTTCACCTGCTTTTCCAGGGAGGCCAGGCGCTGGTCCAACTTGTCCGGGGCCGGGGGCGCGGCGGCCGTCTTGGCCTTGGCCTGTTTTTCCAGCTCGGCCACACGGGCGGCCAGCTTGGCCTGGGCCTTGGGGGGCTCCAGTTTTTTAAGGTCCTTGGCCAGGTCCTGATTCTGCTTTTGCAAGGAGGCCAGGGCTTTTTCCAACCCGGCCACCTGGGGCGCCAGCTTGGCCTGATCCCCGCTCAGGGCCTTGGCCTGGTCCTGGTTTTGCTTTTGCAGCGAGGCCAGGCTCTTTTCCAGCTTGTCCAGGCGGGCGGCCAGCTTGGGATCGGCCGCCACCTTGCCCTTGCCCGCCGGGGCAACGGGCAGGCCGGCCAGTTTTTTCTCCAGGGCCTCCACCCGGGCGGCCAGCTTGGGGTCGCCGCCCACGGCGGCCGGGGCTCCGCCCTGTTGGCCGGCCTGTTGCAAGCGCTTGTCCATCTCCACCAAGCGCTTTTCAAGATCCTGGAGCTGGCGCCCGGCCCCCTCGGCGGCGCTGAGCACCTTGTCCAGGCGGGCGGGGCTGATGCCCTGGCCCACCGGTCCGCCGGCGGGCGCCGGCGCCTCGGCCGCGCCGCCGAACAGGCCGCTCAAAAGCACGTAGATCAAATACACGCCGCCCATGGCCACCAAAACGGCCACCCCGATCTCCAGGGGCGAAAGGCGGAAATTGCGGCGGCCGCCTCCCTTTCCGGTGGGCAGCTTGGGGCTGGAAAGCACCTTGGGCATGAGGCTATCTCGCTACTTAAGGGTGGCCCAAAACTAACAAAGCTGGACGGCTTTAGCAAGGCCGCCATGCCTTGACGGCCCCGGGCGCTCGCTCTATGCTGGAGGCCTTGGCGCATATAGCTTAGGAGAAGGCCATGGGCGAGTATAAAACTTTGTTGGTGGAGGACCGCGGGCCGGTGCGCCTGCTCACCCTGAACCAGCCTGAAATCTTCAATCCCCTGGATTACGGCAGCGGGCCGGAGCTGATCCAGGCCCTGGAAGAGGCGGGCGCCGACCCCCAAGTGAGGGCCCTGGTGCTCACCGGGGCGGGCAAGGCCTTCAGCGGCGGGGGCAACGTGCGCAAGATGGCCGAGGCGCTGGGCAGCGGCCTGAAACCGGGAATATTCTTCTCCGAGCTGGCCGCCATGTTGCACCGCTCCATAACCACCCTGCGCCGCCTGCCCCAGCCGGTGGTCTGCGCCCTCAACGGGGTGGTCAGCGGCGGGGGCATCGGCTGGGCCCTTTCTTGCGACCTGGTGGTGGCCAGCCGAAAAGCCGTATTCGACCCGGGCTACATCCGCATAGCCGTGAGCCCCGACGGCGGCAGCACCGCGCTCATCACCCGTTTGCTGGGGGTGCAGCGGGCCAGCGCCTTCTTCATGCTCTCCCAGACCATAGACGCGGCCACGGCCCAGGCCTGGGGCCTGGTTAACCGGGTGGTGGAGCCCGAGGTGGTGGTGGATGAGGCCCTGGCCGTGGCCCAGAGGCTGGCCAAAGGGCCGGCCACCGCCCTGGCCCAGACCAAGGCCCTGCTCAACCAGGCCTTGTTCGGGGACCTGGAAACAGTGATGGAAAACGAGCGCCAGAGCCTGTGCCGCCTGAGCGACCAACCCGATTTCGCCGAAGGCATCGCCGCCTTTTTCGAGAAAAGGAAACCAAACTTTGCCTGACAGCCCTATTGACGCCCCGGAGGCTCCCCAGGTTCCGCCCCCGCCACCCATCATGATGCCCTGGGAGGTCCCGGGAGCCGGGATCAAGGCGTTTTTCGCCACTGCTTACGGCATCATGGCCCGGCCGCGCTGGGCCCTGGCCGCCCAGCCGGCGGCCTCCTGGCCCCGTTGGGCCGGCTTCGCGGTGGGGCTGTGGCTGCTGGTGTTTTTGGCCCGCTACCTGCTGCACCTGGCCTGGATCGCGGGCCCCGCTGGCGGGGTGGCGGTGCTGTTGTGGGGCATCCTGGGCATGCTGGTGCAGGCGGTGGTGTTTTTGCCCATCTACAGCGGGGCGGTGCATCTGACCCTTAGAATCCTGGCCAAGGGGCGGCCCTCCCCGCCCTTTGCCCTGGTGCTGCGCCTGGTTTGCTACAGCCAGGTGACCACCGCGGCCCTGCTTTTGCCCATGGTGGGCATCTTCGCGCACCTGCTGTGGAACGTCTACGTCTTGGCCACCGCCCTGACCGTGGGCCTGGGCCAGGATAAGCGCAGCGCCATCCTGGGGGTGGTGCTGCCCATGATCGGCTTCTTCCTGCTGGGGATGCTCCTGGCCAGCCTGGGCATGGGGGCCTAGGCGGTGGCCATTGAGCCCCGTCCCCTGCCCTGGGAGACCGGCGGCGGCCCCCTCCGGGGCCTGCCGGCCACCATGTGGGCCGTGGCCCGTCACCCCCAGGCCAGCTTCGCCGCCGCTCCCCGGGGGAGGCTGATCCCGGCGGCCGTCTTCGCGGTGATCTGCACCCTGCTCCCCGGGGCGGTGATGTGGCCCCTGGGGCTATCCCCGGCCGGGCCGGTGCCCTGGCTGGTGCTCCTGGCCTTCATGCCGCTGAACGCTCTCATCATCCACGTGATGTTCATGACCCTGGGAGCGGCGGGCAAAAACCTGGGGACCACCCTAAGGGTGGCCTGCTACGCCCAGGCCCCGGCCCTGCTCACCATGATCCCCTTCGCGGGCATGGCCGCCTTCGCGGTATGGAACCTGGTGATTTTGGTCTACGGCCTGGCCGCGGTTCACCGCACCACCACCCGCCTGTCCCTGGTGGCCAACCTCATCCCTGTGATATTTTCCCTGGCCCTGTCCCTCGCGGGGGCCGGGGCCCTGTTCCAATAGCAAACCCCCTCCGGGGCCGGAAGGGGTTGGTTGTGCTCACGGCGCAGACCGCGCCGCCCATGTTAGCCCGCTCAGGAAAAGCCCGAGCCGCCGCAGCCGGAGTTGGAGGCCGCCGCGGACTCGGCCAGGGAGCCGAACCCCTTGCCGGCCGAGCTGAAGCAGCTCATGAGGCGCTCCTTTTTCTTGGAGCCGCACTTGTCGCACTCCACCGAATCGGCGCTGCCCATGACCAAGGCCTCGTACTGATGGCCGCATTTGTTGCATTTGTACTCATAGATGGGCACGGCAATTCCTCCGGTTTGTCATTGATATTAATGATAAGCAGGAAAATGGGCCTGTCAAGATCAGCCCAAAAACATTGACCCTTGGAACGCGAGTCCATAGGATGAAATATCGTCCCGTCCTGCCCGCGGGTTTTTATCTGCGCCCAGATTCAGGGAGGACACTCATGACCGCTTCGCCCGCCGCCCGGCCCAGCAAGGCCAACACCGCCATCGTGCTGCTCTATGTGGCCTGGGGCTTGGGAGTGCTGCGCACCTTGTTGGGTGCGCCCGCCATTTCTCACCTGGGAAGCGAGGGCCAGGCCGGAGCCGCCGTGGCCATCGTGGTGGTCATCTTAGCGGTGATGCTCTTCTTTATTTTCATGATCGGCAAGGGCCGCAACTGGGCCCGCATCACCTTTTTGGTGCTCTATATCATCGGCACGGTCATGATGGTCGTCGGCCTGGTCTCAGGCGCGCCCCTCGGCGCGGCCGCGGTCATGGACATAGTGCAGGTGATCCTGCAACTGGTGGCCTTGGTGATGCTGTTCTCTGCCGAGTCCAACGCCTGGTTCCAGGGCATGAAGGCGGCAAAGGCCAGGAAAAAGACCTAGCCGCCAAGCGAGGCCGGGCTCCGGCCACCGGCCGTTTGGCGAAGCCGGCCTAACCCCTTGTAAATCGCCGGCCCATAAACCACAATGGGGACGGCGCGCCGCGCCGGAGAGGAAGGTCCATGGCCTCCACCGCCCCCATATCCATCCTGCTGGTGGCCCGCACCAAGACCCAGGGCAAGTCCTTTCAGCAGTGGCTGGAAGGGCGGGGCTTCGTGGTGAGCGTCGCCGCCGACCCCGACCAGGCCCTGGCCCTGGCCGACCAGAGCTATTTCGACCTGGTGCTACTGACCGAACGCCTGGGGGGCAAATCCACCGGCCCCTTCCTGGAGCGCCTGGTGGAACTGTTCCCCGAAACGGTGGTCACCGTGTTCAGCGATGAGCCCCAGGCCGATGCGGCGGTGGCCGCCCTGCACCAGGGGGCCTTCAACTACCTGGCCACCCCCGGCGGCCAGGAGGAGCTTTTGGCGGTGGTGGAGGCGGCCCTCGAGCACCGCCGCCAGCGCCGCCAGGGGGCCCGCCGCCGCCGCCAAGTCTCGGTGAGCTACGACGTGGAAAACCTGATGGGCCAGAGCCGGGCCATGCAGCAGGTTTTCCGCCTGATCCACAAGGTGGCCCCCACCGACAGCACCGTGTTGATCCTGGGCGAAAGCGGCACCGGCAAGGAATTGGTGGCCCGGGCCATCCACCACCAATCCACCCGCCGGGAGTTTCCCCTGGTGCCGGTGAACTGCGGTGCCATCCCCAGCGAGCTGTTGGAAAGCGAGTTGTTCGGCCACGAGCGGGGGGCCTTCACCGGGGCGGTGCGCAGCCGGGTGGGGCGCTTCGAGCTGGCCCAGGGGGGCACCATCTTCCTGGACGAAATCGGCGACATGCCCCCCCTGCTCCAGGTGAAGATCCTCAGGGTGTTGCAGGAGCACGCCTTCGAGCGGGTGGGCGGCACCCGCACCATCGAGGTGGACCTGCGCATCGTGGCCGCCACCAACCAGGACCTGGCTTCCCGGGTGGCCAGCGGGGATTTCCGCGAAGACCTCTATTTCCGCCTCAACGTGGTGCCCATTCTGGTGCCTCCCCTCAGGGAGCGGCGTAGCGACATACCCCTGCTTTGCCAGCACTTCCTGGAGCGCCTGTCCCAGCAAAAGGGCCTGGAGCGCAAGGAGCTGCACCCCGAGGTGGCCGAGCGCCTGCTGCGCTATTCCTGGCCGGGCAACGTGCGCGAGTTGGAAAACCTTTTGGAGCGCCTGGTGGTGCTGGCCGAAGGCGAGGTCATCGGCCCCGAGGCCCTGCCCCCCAAGCTTTTCGACCAGGCCCCCCAGCCGGCAACCGAAGGCGACGACGAGCTGCCGGCCTTTGAGCTGCCCCCGGGCGGCCTGAACCTGAAAACAGCCCTGGAGCAGATAGAGCGGCGCCTCATCGCCCAGGCCCTGGAGCAGAGCGGCGGGGTGAAGGCCCAGGCCGCCTCCCTGCTGGGCCTCAACCGCACCACCCTGGTGCAAAAGCTTAAAAAGCTGGGCGGCCTGCGCTACCGCAGCCGCAGCCGCTCCGCCGAAGAAAATGGCCGGTGAAAACGGGCGCGGCAAAATCTGCCCTCTTGACCCCATGGTCACGCCCGTGTAAAAATGATTGACACTCAGTCCTGAGGACTGATATTTTTCGTTGCGGTCGCAACCTGACCGCCCTTGCCCATGATCGGCACCCCCCAGCTCATGATTGGCTGGCACTCGCCGGGACGTAAGTCCTGGCAGGCCCTTTGTGTGTTAGCGCCGCCGCGCCAACGCCGAAGGTCCGGAGTTTGGCCATGACTCGCCAAAGTTTTGTTGCGTACGCCAGCATTGGAACCGGCAAAGGATTTGGGAGTCACTTCATGGGACAAATAGCCTACGTTGTATTTACGATCGTATCCGGACTGGTGACCCTGGCTTCTTTTGGGCTGACCATTTACTTGACCCTCACCGGCCAGCAGCCAGGCAGTGAAGTAATCGTTTACGGGCTCCTTGTCCTGCTCGGCCTGGCCTGGGCGGGCATCATCGCCCAGAGCTTCGCCCAAAAGAGACAAACCACCGCCATGGACAACAACCACCAGACGCACCTGCGCGAAGTCGAAGAGCAATGCCGGAGCCGCGTTCAACAGATAGAGGACACCCTCGGCCGCCAGGCCCGCATGGCCCTGTCCTTGCCCAGCGTTCACAACGCCCTGCAGTTGCTTCGCGACGTGTGGTTCGTGGCCATGTTCTCCAGGCTGGAGGAAGAACCAAAATCAAAGGATATCGTGGAGAAGCTTTGTGAGTCCCTGGGGCACCTGGCCCAGGCATTCGGCGCCATATGCGGCACTCACTGCTGGCTGGTCTTGAAAGACGTCACTGACGTAAAAATCAAAGACTTCCACTCCCAAAATGACAGTGCGGCGATGGTCAAGACCCTCGCGGAAAGTGAACCCGTGTCACAACGTCTGACGGTTAGCGCCACCCAATTCCTGGAGCAATCCACCGACTTTGTACATCTGCTGCGCAACCCGGCCGACACCTGCTTCATGAGCAACGATTTGCAGGCCTACAACGTACGCAACGATTACAACAACCCTGAATGGCCCATTAAAATGGACCCTGAAAAAGGGGTCCACTACAACTCCACCATCGTTTGGCCCGTGCGCAAGCGCATGGACGGATTGCATGACCGGGTGATGAACATCGACCCCAAACAAGATTTGATCGGGATCCTTTGCTTACGCTGTAGCCAGCCGAGAGTATTGGACCGCAAGCTCGATCCTGAGATCGGAGCCGCCTACGTGGACGCCTTGTACGGCGTCCTCAAGTACCTGAAAACCAATGGCGAGGCTTGACCTGGCCAAGAACAATCCCTATGATTGAAGTGTATTACACTGGAGGGCCGAAGTGGGCATGTTGGAAAAGTACAAGCCGGAGTGGGTCGTGGAGCGCCACGACAACAAGGACGGCACGGTTGACTGGGAGATCAAAACCATCTGCGACCAAAAGGCCTATGTAATCCTCAGCACCAAACCAGCGGTGGGCAAGGTGGAGGATCTGGTCCGCGAGGCCAATGCGCTGGTGAAGGCTCTCAAGGAAGGGCACCAGGCGCCCGCCTTGGTTTAAGCAAGCCCCCCCACATAGCGCGGAACCCAGCAGGGCCGCCGGCGCAGCAAGCGCTGGCGGTCTTGTTTTTGCCCCGGAGCCCATGCTAGCGTGGGCGCGCAATCTGAAGCGGGGAGCGAATGACATGTGGCAAAAGTATCTGGACGGACGGGAGATGGGCTTTTACCAGGGCAGGAGCGGCTTTGACCCGGCCCGGCCCTCTTTGCTCCTCATCCACGGCGCGGGCGGACGGGGCGAGGCGTTTCTGCCCCAACTCAGCAACCTCAAACAGATCAACGTGGCCGCCCTGGATCTGCCCGGCCATTTCGCCACCCCGGGCCCGGGCCGCCGGCGGGTGGAGGACTACGCCGAGTGGGTGGCCGAATTCCTGGCCGCCGGGCCGCTGAGGCCGGTGGTGCTGGGCCACTCCCTAGGCGGAGCCATCGTGCAGGAGCTGGCCCTGAGCCACCCCGAACTGGTTAGGGGGGTGATCCTCATGAGCACCGGGGCCCGCCTGCCGGTGAACCCGGCCCTGCTGGCCGGCATCAAGGAAAACTTCCTGCCCACCGTGGAGACCATCGTGGGCTGGGCCTATTCCCGGGGGGTGGACAAGCTGCTCTTGCGCCAGGGGGTGGAGCAGATGGCCCAGACCGATCCCCAGGTCTTGCACGACGACTTTTACGCCTGCAACCAATTTGACGCCGGCGAACGCCTAAGCCGGCTGCGCCTGCCCACCCTGATCGTGGTGGGAGCCGAGGACAAGATGACCCCGCCCGCCCTGAGCCAGGCCATGGCCCAGGCCATCCCCGAGGCCGAGCTCAGGATCATCCAAGGAGGGGGGCACATGATCCAATTGGAGCAGCACCGCGAGGTCAACCAGGCCATCGCCGACTTCATGGGGCGCTTCTAGCCGGGATAATGAGCTTAGGCGGTGCGGGCCTTGCCGCTGATGGCCTCGACGGTGATCTTGAAAACCCGGGCCTTGTGGGCCAGCTTTTCAATGTATTTTAAGCCCTCGGCACGGAAACCTTTGCTGTATTTGTCCACCAGGTCTTCCAGGGCCTTTTGCTTTTGCTCCTCAAACACTTCCGCGACCTGGCCAAAGACCACCACGCTTTCATAGACCGCGGCAAATTTGTCCGGCAGAATTTGGGTCTTGCCCACCACGCAAAAGGAGACCCGGTTGTTGGCCGCGATGTTGTCCAGCATGTGGCCCGCCAGGGCGCAATGGAAATAGACCGCCCCGCCCATGAGCCAGTAATTTAACGGCGTGCCGTATGGTTGGCCGCCGGGCGACACGGTGGACAGCACCCCGTACTCGCCCTGCTCCAAAACCCGCCAAGTCTGTTCCTGGCCGGCGGCCCGGTCTTTTCTGCGTATCTCGCGCTGCATGGAGAAATCCCCTCTTCGCTTGCATTGGGCGGCGGCTGCCGCGCCCGGCCTGGTTTTTAGCTTTCGCAGGACAAGGTGGTTTTTAAATGAGGCCCGCCGCCCGCATCACCGCCTCCAGGGAGGGGGCACAGCGGCCGTGGTCCAGGGCCAAGGCCTTGGCGTCGGCCAGGGAGAAAAGTCCCATCTCGGCTATCTCCTGGGGGTCGGGCCGGGGCTTTTGGTCCGTCTCGGCCCTGAACACGCCGCTGAACTCCCCCTGGGTGGCCGGCCCGGCGGGCACCTTGCCCACGTAATCCAGCTCCAGTTCCAGCCCCAGTTCCTCGCGCAACTCGCGGCAGGCGGCGGACAGGTAGTCCTCGCCGGGGTCCACGTGGCCGCTGGCCGAAGAGGTCCACAGGCCCGGATAGGTGTCCTTGGCCGGGCCGCGCCGTTGCAGCCACAGGCTCCCCTCGGGGTTGAAGAGAAGGATATGCACCGCCCGGTGCAAGAGTCCCTGGGCATGCACCTGGGAGCGGGGGGCCAGGCCCACCTGGCGGTCCTCGCCGTCCACCACCGGCAGCAGCTCATTGGAGTCCTGGGCCGGGCTCATGGTTCCCGGGCCAGGCGCTCTAAGAAATAGCCGGAAAGCTCGGAGGGCAGCAGGCAGCGCCGCTGGTAGGCCAGCCGCGGGTCTTTTAGCTCCAGCCACAGTCCGCCCTCCTCCCGCCGCAGGCGGGCGCTGGCCCCGGGCCGGGCGGTCAGCCGAGAGGCCTCCTGGGCCAGGGCGCGGTAGAGGCGGTACATCCGATGCACCCGGTTGCCCCCCTGGCCGGCGAAAAGGGCGAAGTGCCGGTTGCGGCTGGGCGGAGCCGGGCTTGTCAGCAGGGCCAAGACTTGTTCGAACACGCTCATGAGACGAGATTCGCGCTGCCAAAAGGTTTTTATCGTGAGACATCAGTATAACCGATTTCAGCCGTGGAGTCTTGCGGCGGGCACCGGCGCGGGGCGGCTTGTCACCCGCCGCCGCCTGTGGCAAGCTGGAGCCGGTCTTTTTTCCACCGAGGCAAGGAGCGACATGAGCCAGACGCCAGCCTACGTGCGCCTAGAGCGCCAGGGCTCCGTGGTCATCGTGACCATGGACAACCCGGCCACCATGAACGGCATGGACGACCAGATGGGCCCCCGCCTGGCCCGGGCCCTGGAGGGCCTGGCCGGCGACGAAAGCGCCCGGGTGGTGATCCTCACCGGGGCGGGGGGCAACTTCAGCGGCGGGGGCAACCTCAAGCGGGCGGCGGCCTTTTTGCAGGAGAACCCCGGCCAGGGGGCCGGCAAGATATTCGGCAACTACCTGCAATACGTGGTGCGGGTGGCGCTGGCCCTCACCGGCCTGCCCCAGCCGGTGATATCCGCGGTGGAGGGGGCCGCCTCCGGGGCGGGCCTGGCCTGGATGGCGGCCAGCGACCTGGTGGTGGCCGCCGATGACGCCCGCCTGGTGCCGGGATTCCTCAAGGTGGGCCTGGTGCCCGGCGCGGGCGCCACCTGGCACCTGACCCATTTGTTCGGCCCGGCCCTGAGCGCGGAGATGCTCTATCTGGGCGACACCGTGAGTCCCCAGCGGGCCCAAGAGCTGGGCCTGGTGTCGCGCCTGGCTCTCCCGGGCGGGGCCCTGGACGCGGCCCGGGAGCTGGCCGGGGAGCTGGCCCGGGGTCCGCGCCAGGCCCTGGCCGCCACCAAGCGCCTCCTGGGCCAGGCGGTTCGCCAGGGGCTGGCCCCTCATTTGGAAGACGAGCGGCGCGGGGTGATGATCGCGGCGGACGACAAGGAATTCGCCCTCCGGGTGCAACGTTTTGTAAGCAAAAGCGGGCTAAAGGAGAAGTGAGCATGCAATACACGCAAGTGGTGGACAGCCGCCATTCCTGCCGGAGCTTCAGCGACGCCCCGGTTTCCCGCCAGCAGGTGGAGCAGATAGCCGCCCTGGCTGGGAAGGCCCCCTCCTGGGGCAACACCCAGCCCTGGAAGCTCTACGCCGTGGGCGGCGGCAAGGCCGAGGAAATCCGCCGCCGCCTTGTGGATGCCATGCGCTCCGGGCGGCCCCAGGAGCCGGACATCACCATGCCCATGGGCTTCGAGGAAGGCATGGCCCAGCGCTACAAGAACCTGGGGCGCAGCCTGTTCAAGGCCCTGGAGATCGGCCGGGAGGACGCGGAAAAGCGCGCCGCCCACTATGCCAACAACTTCGGGGCCTTTGGCGCGCCCTGCCTGCTGTTGGTCACCGTGCCCAAGGAGCAGACCAGCTACGCGGTCTTCGACGCCGGGGCCTTTGTGCATGGCCTGTGCCTGGCCGCTTCCAGCCTGGGCCTGGGTACGGTGATCCTGGCCGCCCTGGCCCGCTTCCCCGATGAGGTCCGGGCGGTGGTCCCCATCCCCGCCAACGAGGATATGGTCATCGGGGTGGCCCTGGGGCATCCGAACCCCGAGGCCCCGGCCAACCTCTTCCGCAGCCAGCGCCGCCCCCTGGAGGAGACGCTGACCATCTTCGACCTCTAGGGATCAGCGGCCCAACCCAAGGACCCCGCCTCGCCGGGGGCCGGGCCCGACAGCTTTGCGGGAGGGGCCCTTGGTAGTGTAGTATAGCTATTTCATCTTGACCCAAAGCCGTGGCTCGCTCCACAACTTTGCTTGCGTTTTCTACCCGAAACGCCCATCCACGCTCGCCAGGCGGCCCTTTATTTCACCAGTGGCCATGTAAAGGCCCGGGGTAGCCATGCCGGACAACAAAACGCCAAGCAAACAAGGCTGTTGGCCTTGGTTGCGCCAAATGGTGACCCCTCCCCGGGTGGGGGACTCCGGCGGGCTGGCCCAGTGGCGCGAACGCATGTTTTTCTTCACCCTGGGGCCGGGCCTGCTCCTGGGCCTGTTGGCCTATCTCATGGCCCTGCCGATGCTGTTTAGCGAGGGCCACTACCTGGTCTTGACCCTGGACAGCGTGATGCTGGCCCTGGCCCTGACGGTTTTTGGGTTGCGCCGGCTGCCCTTGGCCGCCAGGGTCGCGGTGCTTCTGCTGATGATCTACTGCCTCGGCCTGGCCATTATGGTGACCATAGGGCCGTTGAGCAGCGGACCCTTTTGGCTGTTCTCGATCCCCATCCTGGCCGCCCTGTATCTGGGACGGCGGCCGGTCCTGGTGGGGTTGGCCCTCAATCTGGCCACACTGCTGGTATGCACCTGGTGCTTCCACGCCGGCCAAGTGGCCTGGGCCGAGAGCCTGGCGCAATACCAAGACCACTGGCTGGTCATCGTCGCCAACTTTCTGCTCATCAACGCGGCCATCGCCCTGCCTGGGGCCATCTTGGTGCATGGGTTGGAAACCTCGCTGGGCCGTCAGCGTAGCGCGGCTCAGGAGCTGGCCCGGGAGCGCGCCCTGCTTCGCCAAGAAATGACCAACCGCCGCCAGGCCCAGGAGGCCCAGGCCGAGAGCGAGCGGCTCTACCGCCTGGTGGCCGAAAACGTCAGCGACAGCATCTGGATCGTGCGCCTAAAGGACATGGCCCTCACCTACGCGAGCCCCTCGGTGCAAGCCCTTCTGGGATACAACCCTGGGCAGGCCATGTCCCTGGGCCTACCGGGCCTGCTCACCTCCCAGGCGCTGGCGCAGCTTCAACAGCTTCTCACGGACGAGATGAAGCTCGACAGCGACCACCC
The DNA here is from genome assembly GCA_018819925.1 of Pseudomonadota bacterium. Taxonomy (GTDB): domain Bacteria; phylum Desulfobacterota; class Desulfarculia; order Desulfarculales; family Desulfarculaceae; genus Desulfoferula. The sequence goes on along the minus strand of JAHJPG010000065.1, from coordinate 4,296 downwards.
GGACCCCAATCGCTCCCGCACCTTGATCTCGGAGGGGATCAAGTCTGACGGGGACAAGGTGTGGCTGGAGGTCACGGGCCGCTTTTTGCGCGGCCAAGACGGCAAACCCGAGGCCATCTTGGGCATCGCCCGGGACATCACCGAACGCCGCCGAGCCGAGGAGGCCCTGCGCCGCTCTGAGCAGCGCTACCGCGATTTGTTCGACTCCATAACCGACATGATCTACACCCAGGACCTTCAGGGCCGCTTCACCAGCGCCAACCAGGCCACCGCCACCATCTTCGGCTACCAGCCCGGGGAGCTGATAGGCCGCAAGGGCGCGGATTTCATGCTGCCCGAGCACCGCCAGGCCTTTGAAAGCGAGTACCTTGCCACCCTTAAGCGGGACGGTTTCGTGGGCGGGTTGAGCCAATACCTGGACAAGCGGGGGAAGAGGCGCTACCTCGAATATCGCAGCACTCTGGTGCGCCCGGAAGAGGGCGAGCCCTACATCAGCGGCTCGGGCCGGGACGTCACCGAGCGGGTGTTGGCCAGCCAGCGCCTAAAGCAGCTGGAGTCTCAACTGCTGCAAAGCCAGAAGATGGAGGCCGTGGGCACTCTGGCCGGGGGCATCGCCCACGACTTCAACAACGTCCTGGCGGCCATGCTGGGCTACACCGAACTGGTGCTCGCCGACCTGCCCCCCGATTCGCCCATCCGCCCCAACCTGGCGCAGGTGATGAAGGCGGGGGAGAGGGCCAAGGGCATGGTGCGCCACATCCTCAGCTTCTCCCGCCATAGCGAGTCGGGCCAGGCCCCAGTGAGGTTGCAGCCCTTGGTGACCGAGGCCCTGGAGCTGCTGCGCAATTCCCTGCCCGCCACCATCCAGATGGAAAGCCACCTGGCCGCCCCCCACGAAATGGTGATGGCCGACCCTTCCCAGGTGCACCAGGTGGTGATGAACCTGGCCACCAACGCCTTCCAGGCCATGGGCCACCGCGGCGGGGTGCTGGGCGTGCGCTTGGAACCCCTTGATTTGGACCAGGAGCAGGCGGCGGGCTTCGCCGAGTTGAAGCCGGGGCCTTATCTACGCCTGAGAGTGAGCGACACCGGCCAGGGCATGACCCCCCAGACCATGCAGCGCGCCTTCGAGCCCTTCTTCACCACCAAGGACAAGAGCCAGGGCTCGGGCATGGGCTTGGCCATGGTGCACGGCATCGTCAAGAGCCACGGCGGGGAGGTGACCGTCAAGAGCCAGCCGGGCCGGGGATCGGTGTTCGAGGTCTATCTGCCCCGCCTGGTCAATGTGCCGGAGCCGTCCCCAGCCGATGAGGAGCAAGCCGGGCAAGACGGACGCGGCGAGCGGGTGCTCTTGGTGGACGACGAGGAAGCGGTGGGCCGGATGGTCCGCAAGCTGCTGGAGCGCCTGGGCTACAGGGTGACGTTGTGCTTCTCCGGGCGGGAGGCCCTAAAGGCGCTGGAATCCGCGCCCGGCGGCTACGACCTGATAATCACCGACCTGACCATGCCTCATCTCACCGGCGACGAGTTGGCCCGCCGGGTATATGAGATCAATCCCGGCCTCCCGGTGATAATCGCCACCGGCTATGGCGGCCATCTGCCCCACGGGGAGCTGCCCACGAACGTGCGCCTGCTTCTCAGCAAACCCTTCAGCGGCCGAGAGATCGCCCTGGCGGCGCGCCGGAGCCTGGAGCCCGGCCGAGGCCGGTAAAGAAGTATAGAGGCCTGGCGAGAACATCAGGTAAAATGCCGGGGTAAGCTACCCCAAACCAGCAGAGAGCCGTCCAATGCGCGCTGACCGAGCCACCTCCGCTGCCCATATACGCCTGCTGCCCCAGTTTCTAAAGCTCTATCTGCCCCTGGCCGCCCTGGTGGCGCTGGCGGCGGTCTTGCTGGGCATCATCCAGCAGAACACCCGCATCGAGGCCATCAAGGGCCAACAGGTCAACTTGGTGCGCCTGGAGCGCGAGGTGCTGGAAACCGATCTTCTGGCCCATGTTGCCGACGCGGTGTTCCTGGCCCGGCTCACCTCCCTGACCATGCAAAACCCCACCATGCTGGTGCCCTTGAAGCACGTGTTGCGAGAGGCCTTTGTGCACTTCAGCCAAAGCCAAAGAGTCTATGACCAGGTGCGCTTTTTGGACGCCACCGGCCGGGAGGTGGTGCGCATCAACCTGAAGCAAGGCAAGGCCTTGGCGGTGGCCCAGGAGCAGATGCAGCACAAGGTCTCCCGCTACTACTTCGCCGCTGGCCTGGCCATGGACCAAGGCCAGGTCTATGTTTCGCCCTTTGACCTGAACCTCGAGCAAGGCAAGCTGGAAACGCCCCTCAAGCCCACCCTGCGTTTCGTCAGCCCGGTGGCGCTCCCCGGCGGCGGCAAGGCCGGGGTGGTGGTGCTCAACTTCCTGGGCGACCGTCTGCTGGACCGCTTGCGCCGAGCCTCCCGGGAGGGGGAAAACAAGATTTTCCTGGTGAACCAAAAGGGCTGGTGGCTGGTGGGTCCCTCGCCGGAGCTGGAGTGGGGCCATGCCATCAGCGAGCGGGCAACCTTCAGCATGCCTTCCGCCTTCCAGCAGGCCTGGCAGTCCATCGCCCCCGAGGACCAGGGACAGGTGCTCACCCCCCAAGGGCTGTTCACCTACCAGTCGGTGGCCCTTATGGAAAAAGCCCAGGCTGCGGGATCGCCCATCCCCCCCACCCGTATGGACGACCACTGGTGGATAATCTCCCGGGTGCCCCCGGAGGTGCTCTCCCTGCCCTGGCTTCCGGCCATGTACTTGATCTGTGCCGGGGTGCTGGCCCTGCTGGCCGGGGTGGTGTGGCTGTGGGCGGCGGCCCGGGTGCGCCGGGCCCTGGCCGAAAGCGCGGCCCAGCGCGACCAGCGCCGCCTGGAGTTCATCACCAACACCGCCCAGGACGCCATAACCCTGGTGGACTCACAAGACAAGGTGCAGTTTTGGAACCTGGCCGCGGAGCGGCTGTTCGGATATCGCCGCGAGGAGGCCATGGGCCAAGGCCTGCACCAACTGGTGGCCCCGTCCGAGCAGCACGGAGGCATCGCCCGGGGTTTGGAGGCTTTCAGCCGCACCGGACAAGGCCCCATCTTCGAAGGTCGCCGCGAGGTGTTGGCCAAACGCAAGGACGGCTCCCTTTTCCCAGCCGAGGTGAGCGCCTCGGCCTTTTCCCTGGACGGCCAGTGGTACGCCGCCGGCAGCGTGCGCGACATCACCGCGCACAAGCGCGACGAGGAGGCCCTCAAGCGCCTGGCCAACACCGATGGGCTCACCGGAGTGCTCAACCGCCGCCGCTTCATGGAGCTTTCGCGCCAGGAGGTGGCCCGCAGCCAGCGCTACGCCGGAGCCTTGTCTCTGATAATGCTGGACGTGGACCACTTCAAGGCGGTCAACGACAGCTATGGGCACGAGACGGGCGACGAGGTCTTGGTATCGCTGGCCAAGGTGTGCCGCAAGGTGCTCAGGCAGGTGGACCTTTTCGGCCGGGTGGGCGGCGAGGAGTTCATGGCCCTGTTGCCCGAGACCGGCCTGGCGGCGGCGGCCATGGTGGCCGAACGCCTGAGGGTGGAAACCGCCAGCCAGCAGGTGAGCCAAAGCCAGCCCCAGGTGCGCGTGACCATCAGCCTGGGAGTGGCCCAACTGGCTCCGGGGATGCGCCTCACCGACCTGATGAGGGCGGCGGACGACGCCATGTACCGGGCCAAGCAAAAGGGCCGCAACCTGGTGGAGACCGGCGAGGGGGACGAGGCCGGCCGCACTCCCGCCCCGGGCGAAAATGATTGACAGGGCGCTATCCCGTCAGCAATATGTTTGATATGACGAATTAAACCGCTCCGGTAGCCATCGGAGCCCCCTAGTAGCCGGGAGCCGCGTTGGGTCCGCCGCCATCCACAATTCCGCCCCAGGTGCCCGCCCTGACCGCCAGGCTGCGCCAACTTTTGGCGGCGTGGTGCGGCCAATTGCCCCGGGGGGAATCAGGGCTGGAGTTCAGCCGGGCCGATCTGGCCGGGCTGGCCCGGGCCCAGTTGGAGCGCCGCCGCCAACTGGCCGCCCAAGTCAAGCAGGCCCGCCAGGCCCTGGCCCGGGCCCAGGGTCTGGGCGCCCTGGCCAAAGTTCGCCGGCACTGCGCCCGCCAGCTTGAGGAGAGGGTGGAGCGCCTGGCCCAAGCCCGGTGGGATATGGAGCTGCTGGAGCGGGCGGCGCGGGCCTACGACCTTCTCCTGGAGCAGGCCCCGGCCTGGTTGCGGACGCCGCGCCAGGCCATTCCCCCCTTGCGGGAGCC
>JAHJPG010000064.1 GCA_018819925.1 Pseudomonadota bacterium | reverse complement strand
GGTGGGGGTGGTTATGACCACCTCCGGCCCCGGGGCCACCAACCTGGTCACCGGGCTGGCCGACGCCTTCATGGACTCCACTCCCATGGTGGCCATCACCGGCCAGGTCACCAGCAACCTGCTGGGCAACGACGCCTTCCAAGAGGCGGACATGCGCGGCATCACCATGCCCATCACCAAGCACAACTACCAGATCAAAAGCGTCGAGGAGCTTCCCGAGGTCTTCGCCGAGGCCTTCTTCGTGGCCCTGTCGGGCCGCCCCGGCCCGGTCTTGATCGACCTGCCCAAGGACGTGATGACCGCCCCCTGGGACGGCCTGCTGGCCGCGCCCAGCGCCCCCACCGGCTACAAGCCCCCCTATCGGGGCCACCCCCTGCAGATCGAGCGGGCGCTGAAGGTGCTGGCCCAGGCCAGCCGGCCGGTGATCCTGGCCGGCGGCGGGGTTGTCACCGCCGGGGCCCACCAGGAGCTCAGGGACCTGGCCCATGCCGCCGGCATACCGGTGACCACCAGCCTCATGGGCCTGGGCGCCTTCCCGGCGGACGACGAGCTGTTTTTGGGCATGCCCGGCATGCACGGCACCGGCTACGCCAACCTGGCCCTATACCACTCCGACCTGATCCTGTGCGTGGGCAACCGCCTGGACGACCGGGTCACCGGCAGGCTGGACTCCTTCGCCCCCGGCGCCCGGTTCATCCACGTGGACGTGGACCCCAGCGAGATCGGCAAGAACCTGCCCTGCCTGGTGCCCATCGTGGGCGACGCCAAGCCGGTGCTAAAGGCCTTGGCCGAGGGTGCGGCCGCCTGGGAGCAAAAGCCGGACTACTCCCTGTGGCGGGACCAGATCGAGACCTGGAAGAGCTGCTACCCCATGACCTACGCCCAGAAGCCCCCCGCCATCGCCCCCCAGGCGGTGGTTGAAACCCTGGGGCGCCTCCTGCCCCAGGACGCCATCGTGGTCACCGGCGTGGGCCAGCACCAGATGTACACCGCCCAGTTCTATCCGTTTAAGGAGCCGCGCACCCTCATCACCAGCGGCGGCCTGGGCACCATGGGCTTCGGCCTGCCCGCCGCCGTGGGGGCCAAGGTGGGCTCGCCGGACAAGGAGGTCTTCCTCATCGACGGCGACGGCTCCTTCCTCATGACCATCCAGGAGCTGGCCACGGCGGTGCGCTACCGGGTGGGCCTGGTGGTCTTGATCCTCAACAACAACTTCCTGGGCATGGTGCGCCAGTGGCAGGAGATGTTCCTGGACAAACGCCAGGCCGAGACCGAGCTTCAGCCGCCCCCCTACGCCGTGGTGGCCCAGGCCTTCGGGGGCCTGGGGCGCCAAGTGACCACCGCCGAGGAGCTGGAGCCGGCCATCGCCTGGGCCCGGGCCCAGGCGGCCGAAAAGCACCTGCCGGTGGTGCTCAACGTGATGGTGGAGCGCGAGGCCCTGGTGCTACCCATGGTGCCCCCGGGCGGAGCCAACGCCGACTTCATCCCCTGCCCCGGCCAGAAAAGGGAGAACTAGAGCCATGGAGAACCTAAGCCCCATATCGGTTCTGGTGCGCAACGAGCCGGGCGTCCTGGCCCGGGTCTCCGGGCTCTTCGCCCGGCGCGGCTTCAACATCTACTCCCTGGCCGTGGGCGAAACCGACGACCCCAAGGTCAGCCGCATCAGCGTGGTGGTGGCCGGCGATCCTCCGGTGATCGACCAGGTGGTCAAGCAGATACGCCGCCTGGTGAGCGTGATAAAGGTCAGCGACCTCACCGGCCGCCCCCGGGTGGAGCGGGGGCTTTTGCTCATCAAGGTCAACGCCCCCCACGAGATGCGGGGCGAGCTGTTGCAGCTGGCCCAGATCTTCCGGGCCAGGGTGGACCACGTGGACGCCAACGCATTGATTCTGGAGGTCACCGGCAACCGCGAGAAGCTGGAGGCCTTCATCGACATTCTCCGGCCCCACGGCATCCAGGAGATGGCCCGCACCGGCCAGATCGCCATGGCCCGCAGCCAGGGGCCCATGGCCGAATACTGGAACGAGACGGCCGCCGGTTTCAACATGGAAGAAGAAGGAACCTACAACATCAGCCGGGCGGCCGAGCGCCTGGCCCAAGAGATTCAAGAACAGGACTAAGGCGTTTCGCCAAATCTTATAGGGAGAACCCGACCATGAGCGTGAACATCTATTACGAGAGCGACACCAATCCCAAGCTGCTGGCCGACAAACGCATCTGCGTGTTGGGCTACGGCAGCCAGGGCCGGGCCCACGCCCGCAACCTGGCCGACAGCGGCCTGAACGTGGTGGTGGGCCTGCGCGAGGGCAGCAAGACCTTCGAAGTGGTCAAGGCCGACGGCCTGGAGCCCATGGAGGCGGGCCAGGCGGTCAAAGAGGCGGACATCGTCTGCTTCCTTTTGCCCGACACCTCCCAGCCCGAGGTTTTCAATAAATTCGTGGCCCCCAACATCAAGCCCGGCGCGGCCATGCTGTTTGCCCACGGCTTCAACCTGCACTACGGCCAGATCATTCCCCCGGCGGCCAACGACGTGATCATGGTGGCCCCCAAGGGCCCCGGCAAGCTGGTGCGCGACCTCTACGAGCAGGGCCAGGGCGTTCCCTGCCTGTGCGCCGTGGCCCAGGACGCCTCGGGCAACGCCAAAAACATCGCCCTGGCCTATGCCTGGGGCATCGGCGGGGCCCGGGCCGGGGTCATCGAGACCACCTTCGAGGAAGAGACCGAGACTGACCTCTTCGGCGAGCAGGCGGTCTTGTGCGGCGGCCTCTCCTCCCTGATGAAGGCCGGCTTCGAGACCCTGGTGGAGGCCGGCTACGCCCCGGAGATGGCCTACTTCGAGTGCATCCACGAGACCAAGCTGATCATCGACCTGATCTACCAGGGCGGCCTCAAGAAGATGCGCCGCTTCATCTCCGAGACCGCCAAGTACGGCGACATCACCCGGGGCCCCCGGGTGGTCACCCCCGAGGCCAAAAAGGAGATGCGCCGCATTCTGGACGAGATCCAGGACGGCCGCTTCGCCCGGGAGTGGATTCTGGAGAACCAGGTCAACCGCCCGGTGTACAACGCCCTGCTGCGCAAGGACGAAGGCCACCAGATGGAGCAGGTGGGCGCCCAGCTTCGCGGCATGATGAAGTGGCTTGGTGAGTAACCAACCGGCGGCCGCGATGATGGCCGCCTCCGGGTTGCTCGCTTCCCGAACAAGACGCGCATAAGCCTTGGATGGCGGGGCCCCCCGGAGGGGGGCCCCGGCGCGCCTCTGGCCTCGCGCAGGGGCGGCCAATATTGGCCGGGCCGTGATATATTGTTGATTGGTTCTAACTAAGCGTAAATTTATTGGCGCATCGGCCCTTTGGCGGACCGAAAAGGGGAGGAACGTGCCCACGCTGCTGGATAAAATTTGGGACAATCATTTGGTGCGGCGCGAAGATGACCGGCCGGACCTTATCTACATCGACCGCCATCTGGTGCATGAGGTGACCTCACCCCAGGCCTTTTCGGCCATGCGCCGCGACGGCCGCAAGGTGCGCCGTCCAGACCTCACCTGGGCGGTGTGCGACCACGTGGTGCCCACCACCCACATGGCCCGCCCCCTGGCCGACGAGGTGGCCGAGACCCAGATGGCCGCCCTGGAGCAGAACGCCCTGGACTTCGGGGTGCCCTACTTCGGCTGGGGCCAAGAGCGCCAGGGCGTGATCCACGTGACCATGCCCGAGCAGGGCATCGTGCTCCCGGGCAACACGGTGGTGGCCGGCGACAGCCACACCGCCACCCACGGAGCCTTCGGAGCCCTGGCCTTCGGCATCGGCACCAGCGAGGTGGAGCACGTCTTGGCCACCCAGACCCTGCCCCAGGCCAAGCCGCCCTGCCTGGCCGTAGAGGCCGTGGGCGATCTGCCCGCCGGGTGCGGGGCCAAGGACATCATCCTGGCGGTCATCGGCCAACTGGGCAACGACGGGGCCACCGGCTTCGCCATCGAGTACATGGGCCCGGCCATCAGCGCCCTGTCCATGGAAGGGCGCATGACCCTGTGCAACATGAGCATCGAGGCCGGGGCCCGCTCGGGCATGGTGGCCCCGGACGAGACCACCTTCGCCTGGCTGAAGGGCCGCCCCTGGGCCCCGGACGGCGACGGCTGGGAGCGGGCGGTGGCCTTCTGGAAGACCCTGCCCAGCGACCCGGACGCCAAGTTCCAAAAGCGGGTGAAGGTGGATGTCGCCAACCTGGAGCCCATGCTCACCTGGGGGGTCAACCCCGGCCAGGTGGCGGGCATCGGCGGCGTGGTCCCCGAGCTGGCCTCCCTGCCCGCCGAGAAGCAAAAGGCCGCGGCCGATGCCCTGGCCTACATGGACCTGAAGCCCGGCCAGCGCCTCAGCGAGGTGACCATCGACTACGCCTTCATAGGCTCCTGCACCAACGGCCGCCTGGAAGACCTGCGGGCCGCCGCTGGGGTGGCCAAGGGCCGCAAGGTGGCCGAGGGGGTCACCGCCATCGTGGTGCCCGGCTCCATGCAGGTGAAGGCCCGGGCCGAGGCCGAGGGCCTGGACAAGATTTTCAGCGAGGCGGGATTTGAGTGGCGGCTCCCCGGCTGCTCCATGTGCCTGGCCATGAACCCGGACGTGCTGCCCTCTGGCAGCCGCTGCGCCTCCACCAGCAACCGCAACTTCAAGGACCGCCAGGGCAAGGGCGGGCGCACCCATCTGTGCGGCCCGGCCATGGCCGCGGCCAGCGCCATAAACGGCCGCCTGAGCGATCCCCGGGAGTTCAACTAATGGAAAAGTTCGTAAAGCTCACCGGCCTGGTGGTTCCCCTGGACATGGCCCACGTGGACACCGACCAGTTGGTGCCCAAGCAGTTCCTCAAGCGGGTGGAGCGCGAAGGCTACGGCGAGGTGCTGTTTTACCATCACCGCTACGACGAGGCCGGCCGGCTGGTGGATGAGTTCGTGCTCAACCAGCCCCGATATCAAGGGGCCTCCATCCTGCTGGCCCGGGAGAACTTCGGCTCCGGCTCCAGCCGGGAGCACGCCCCCTGGGCCCTGCAGGACTACGGCTTTCGGGCCATCATCGCCCCCAGCTTCGCCGACATCTTCAAGGGCAACTGCTACAAGATCGGCCTGTTGCCCATCGAGCTGGAGAGCGCCCTGGTGGACGATTTGTTCAAGCGGGCGGAAGCCAACCAAGGCTACCGCCTCACCGTGGACCTGAAGGAGCAGACCCTCGGCGGGCCCGGCGGCTTCGCCTGCTTCTTCCCGGTGGACCCCTTCCGCAAGCGCTGCCTGCTGGAGGGCCTGGACGAGGTGGGCCTCACCCTGACCCACGAGGCGGCCATCACGGCCTATGAAAAGAATCACGCCGAGCCTTGGCAGGCGGCGGCGAAGGGAGAACAGCAGTGAGCAAACGGCATGAGATCGCGGTGATCGGCGGCGACGGGGTGGGCCCCGAAGTGACCCAGGCCGCCCTGGCGGTGTTGGCCGCCACCGGCGCGCCCCTGAACTTCACCCACTACCAGGCTGGCGACGACTGCCTGGAGCAGACCGGCCAGGCCCTGCCCCAGGCCACCCTGGACGGCGCCCTGAACTCCGAGGCGGTGCTCTTCGGCGCGGCCGGGGCCAGCGCGGCGGACGTGATTTTGCGCCTTCGGGCCGAGCTGAAGGCCTGGGCCAACCTGCGCCCCAGCAAGGCCTACCCGGGGGTGGACTGCCTGCGCCCGGAAACCGACATGATGATCGTGCGCGAGAACAGCGAGGGCATGTACTTCGGCGGCGAAGACGAGCCCGAGCCGGGCAAGGCCACCGCCACCCGGGTCATCACCGACCACGCCTCCTACCGCATCGCCCGCTGCGCCTTCGAGTTCGCCATCCAGGCCGGCTACGGCAAGGTCACCGCCGTGCATAAGGTCAACGTGCTCAAGAAGACCGACAAGGTCTTTTTGGATGCCTGCCGCCGGGCCGCGGCGGAGTTTAAGCAGATCCAATACGAGGAGGCCCTGGTGGACTCGGTGGCCATGCGCATGGTCATGAAGCCCCAGGACTTCCAGGTCATCGTCACCACCAACCTGTTCGGCGACGTCCTCAGCGACCTGGCCGCCGGGCTCATAGGCGGCCTGGGCATGTGCCCCAGCGCCAACCTGGGCGACGGCCCAGCCCTGTTCGAGCCGGTCCACGGCACCGCCCCGGACATCGCCGGCCAGGGCAAGGCCAACCCCACGGCGGCCATTCTCTGCGCGGCCATGATGCTCCGCCACCTGGGCTACGCCGAGATGGCCGCCTCGGTGGAGGCGGCGGTGACCGGCTGCCTGGCCTCGGGCCAGACCACCGCCGACCTGGGCGGCTCCCTGGGCACCATGGGCATGGCCCAGGCGGTCATCGCCCGCATGGGAGCCTAAAAATGCGCGCCCTTCGCCTGCTGGCCGCGCTGACTCTGTGCCTGGCCCTGGCCCTGCCCGCCTATGCCGGTGGGCCGGGCCGGGAGACCCTCTTCCAGGTGTCGCTGCTGGACGCCCTGTTGGCCGGGGACTACTACGGCTCCATGAACCTGGGCCAGCTGACCAAGCACGGCGACACCGGCCTGGGCACCTTCCAGGACCTGGACGGCGAGATGGTGGTCAGCGGCGGAGTGGTCTACCGGGTGGACATGCAGGGCAAACCCCACGTCATGCCTCCCAAGGCCCTGACCCCCTTTGCCCAGGTCACCTACTTCGATTCCGACATGATCCTGAGCCCCCCGGCGGGCCTGGACTTTCCGGGCCTCAAGAAGTGGTTGACCGAGCGCCTGCCCAGCCAAAACCTGTTCTACGCCGTGCGGGTGAAGGGTAGTTTCAGCCAGATCAAGGCCCGCAGCGTGCCGGCCCAGAAGCCGCCCTACCCGCCGCTGTTGGAGGTAGTAAAACACCAGGCGGTGTTCAATTGGCAGGACGTGGAGGGCGAGCTGGTGGGCTTCATCTCTCCGGCCTATGCCAAGGGCACCGGCGCACCGGGCTGGCATTTGCATTTCCTCAGCGCCGACAAGACCAAGGGCGGCCACCTGCTGGCCACCCGCCTGGGCAAGGTGAGCCTGGAGGTGGACCTCACCCCCCGGCTGACCATCGCCCTGCCCATCCAGGGGCCGTTCCTCAAGATGGACCTGGGCAGCGACCGCAGCAAGGCGCTGCATGTGGTGGAGCAAGGCAAAAAGTAGGTTAAGCCGAAAACAGCATTGCTGTAGGGGCGGGGTTTATCCCCGCCCTTTCTTATTTCCGGCGCAAGGGGTTTGTTGGGTTTCGCTTCGCTCTACCCAACCTAAGCTATCTAGTCCAACCGAATACGGTGCTTTCGTGTCAGCATCAATGCCCGGACAAGGCACGCAATTCCCGCCCATGCCTCCAGCAATAGCCGTCATCGCGAGGAGCATCTTGGAAAAGATGCGACGTGGCGAACTTCGCCTTCCCCCAGGCGGGACGGCCGCATCCCCTGAAGGGAGGCATGACGATGGAAAAGGAAGATTGCCACGGCCCGCCGCACGCAGCCCCTTTTTCAGGCCTGCGCCATGGGCGGCGGACCTCGCAATGACTTGCTGTTTTGCTGGATGAATCTTAATTCTTGTTGGGTTTCGCTTCGCTCCACCCGGCCTACGCTAATCTGAAATCTTTATGACCGATGGCCAGCCTCAGCGGCACAGCCAGGGGGGTCGCGGGCAAGGCGGCGGCAAGCGCAGGCCGCAGGCGTAGCCTTGGCTACGTCGAGGCCTAAGCGATGCCGCCAACGCAGCCCCCGGCCGCCTGGCGAAGCCGCCTAATTACTGTTGGAGAGGCGTACCCTCAGATTCTCCACGAAAATGGGATCGAGCCGAGCCCCCAGGGCCTTGGCCTTGTTGAGATGCCGCCAGGCGGCCTCGTAGTTGGATGAGTAGAAAAAGTAGTAGGCCGCGTTTTCCTGCACCATTGGGTCCCCCGGAGCCAGCTCCAGGGCCCGGCGCACCAGGGGCGCGGCCATGGCCACCTTGCCCTGGGACCAATAGACCACGGCCAAGTTGCCGTAGGCGTGGGTGTAGTTGGGAGCCAGCTCCATGGTTTTAAGGTAGTTGGCCTCGGCCAGGCCCCAGCGCTCTTGGCGGGAATAGACAAAGGCCCGGGCGAAGTAGGCCTGGGCGAAGCCGGGATCGATTACGGTGGCCTGGTGGAAACGGCTGAGGGCGGCGGACAGGTCTCCCCGGTCGAAGTATTGCCAACCCTGGTCCACCGCCAGGCGGGCGGCCTGACGGGGATGGCCCGGGGGGTTTTGAGGCGTGGACACTGCCAGGGCCGGGGCCACGCCCCAGCAGCAGGCCAAACCCAAGACCAGAACCAGCAGCCACGCCTTCATGCGCGTCTCCCTCCGGGCAAGTGGTGAGTGCCTTGCCGCCGCAACCTCAAGGTTGGTTTTTCTCGATCTTTTTCTTGAAACGCCAGATCTCCGATGCGTAGGCGGCGGCCACCACGATCACCGCCAAAACCAGGAAGGTCCACCAGGGCGTGGTCTCGCGGAAGAATAAGCGCCACAGGACGAAACCGCCCAGCAGGCCCGCCGCGGCCCGGATTATAAACACCGTCAGTTTGCTCATGATGCCTCCTACCCGAAATTTATCACACCACCGGGGGCCTAGGCAAAGATCATCAAGACCGCCGACAGGGAGAAGAAGCTCAACATGGTGCCCAAGACGATGGCGGCGCTGGCCAGGTCGGCGTCGGATTTCATCTGGCTGGAGAGGATGTAGGCGCTGGTGGCCGTGGGCAGGGCGAGAAAGACCATGGCCACGGCCAGGGACAGGCCCTGCACCCCGGCCAGGGCCAGCAGGCCCCACCCCACCAAGGGCAGCACCAGCAGCTTGAGCAGGCACGACAACAGACTCAGCCCCAAGCGGCCCTTCAACTTGCCCAGGGCCAAGGAGCCGCCGATGGACAGCAGGGCCAGGGGAAGGCTGAGGTTGGCGGCCAGCACCAGGGAGCGCTGCAAAAACACCGGCAGCTCCAGGCCCAGCCGGGCCCAGGCGATGCCCGCCAGGCAGGAGAGGATCAGGGGGTTGGCCACAAGGGCCTTGAACGCCAGCTTGGCCTTTTGGGCTCCGCTGTACTGGGCCTGGGAAAACCACACCAGGGTGGACACGGCCAGCAGGTTGATGAAAGGGATGGCCAGGGAGATGAGGATGCCGAAGCGGGCCACCCCCTCCTCGCCGAAGGCGCTCACGATCACCGCCATGCCCACGTAGGTGTTGAAGCGGTAGCTCACCTGGCTGAAGGTGCCGGCCTGGAAGGCGGGGACTCCGGCCAGGCGGGCATAGACCAGGCTCAGGCCCCACACCAGGGCGATGGCCGCCAGCACCGCGGCCATGAGCGCCGGGGGGGCGGTTAGCTCCGGCCCCGCCGAACCGATCTTCCAAAAGAGCAGGGCCGGGAAGAACACATAGTAGACCAGGCGGTCGGAGGCGGCGAAAAACGCCGGCGGAGCCCAGCCCCGGGCCCAGACGAGCCGGCCCAGGGCTATGAGCACGAACACCGGCAGCACGTTGTCCAGGATTTGAGCCACGATAGCCAACTCCCTCGGATAATCTGACCGAACTTAACCCGCCGCCCGCCGTCTGGCAAGCCCCCCGTGCTTGACCGCCACCAACTGGCGTGAAATAGTTATATAGTTTATTCATCTTGCCTGGGAGACACGGTGGACAAGGAACCTCAAGATATTTTGAGCCAGCCCGGCCAGCTCGAGGAAGGCTTCGACACCGGCCGGGAGCTGTGGGAGCGCCTGGTGGACGACATCATCGAGCGGGGTGGCCCCTGCCTGGCCACGGTGGAGGAGCTGGTGAACCAGTCCTGCCACCTGCCGGCCAACCCCAAGTGCGGCGGGAACGAGCCCGGCGGAGAGGGCTAGCCCCCTTGGACTGGCGCGAGCTTTACCGCAAGCGGCGCATGGACGCCGACCAGGCCCTGAGCCGTTTGCGCTCGGGCAGCAGCGTTTTCATCGGCTCGGGCTGCGGCGAGCCCCGCCATCTGGTGTCCGCCCTGTCCCGGCGGGCCCCCTCCCTGCTGGACGTGCAGGTTGTCCAGGCCATCAGCGTGGCCGCCGGCGAATACACCTCCGAGGCCTATGCCGACAACTTCACGGCCATGCGCTTTTTCGTGGCCGCCGCCGCCCGGCGGGCGGTGAGCGAGGGCGCCGCCGACTACGTTCCCCTGCACATGAGCGACCTGCCCGACCTCATCAGCTCCGGCCGCCTGGCGGTGGACACGGTGCTGATCCAGGTGTCGCCGCCCGACGAGCACGGCTGGTGCTCCCTGGGGGTTTCGGTGGACGTGATCGGCGAGGCCCTGGACCAGGCCCGCCTGGTCATCGCCCAGGTGAACCCGGAGATGCCCCGCACCCACGGCGACAGCTTCATCCCGGTCAGCCGCCTGGACTGCATCGTGGAGCACGCCCAGCCCCTGGTCACCTTCAGCCAGGCCCAGCCCGACGAGGTGGCGGTGAAGGCCGCCCGCCAGGTGGCCCGGCTCATCCCCGACGGGGCCACCATCCACGCCGGCCTGGGGCGCATGGCCCAGGCGGTGCTGGCCGAGCTGGCCGGGCGCAAAAATTTGGGGGTGCACAGCGACGCCCTCACCGACGCCTACCTGCCGCTGATCGAAAGCGGGGCCATAACCGGCGCAAGCAAAACCCTGCACCCCCACAAGGTGGTGGCCTCCTTCTGCCTGGGCGGGGAGAAGCTGTTCAACTACGTCAACGACAACCCCCAGGTGCTCATGCTGCCCATCCGGCAGGTGAATAACCCCGCAGTGATCGGGGCCAACCACCGCATGTTCAGCGTGCACGAGGCCCTGGAGGTGGACCTGACCGGCCAGGTGTGCGCCGCCGACCGCGAGGGCAGGGTCTACTCGGGCATGGGGGGCCTGGTGGACTTTTTGCGGGGGGCCTCGGCCAGCCACGGCGGCCAGGGCATCGTGATGCTGCCCTCGCTTCGGCCCGACGGCTCCAGCCGGGTGGTGCCCCAGATCGCCTCCGGGGCCGGGGTGGTGGTCACCCGCGCCGGGGTGCGCAGCGTGGCCACGGAATACGGCGCGGTGTATCTGCACGGCCTGTCCTTGCGCGAGCGGGCGGTGGCCCTGATCGACATCGCCCACCCCAACCACCGTGACGCCCTGTTGACCGCCGCCCGCCAGGGCGGGCTCATCAGCCAGCGCCAGGTTTTGGCCCCCCTGTTCACCGGGGTCTACCCCGACAAATACGAGCGCCGCGCCGCACTCAAGGACGGCAGCGAGGTTTTCATCCGGCCGGTGAAGCCCACCGACGAGCGCATGGTGCAGGAGTTCTTCTACTCCATGACCGACCGCGAGGTGTACTACCGCTTCCTGCACGCCACCAAGGCCTTCCCCAGGAAAGACATGCAGAAGATGGTCAACATCGACTATCACCGCGAGCTTTCCCTGGTGGCCCTGGCCGGGGAGTTCGGGTCCGAGCGCATGGTGGGGGTGGCCCGCTACGTGCTGGGCAGCGACGGCGAGCCGGAGGTGGATTTCGCCGTGGCCACGGAGATGCAGGGCAAGGGCCTGGGCCGGGCCTTGATGGGGGCCGTGTTGGACGTGGCCCGGGACCGGGACTACCTGGCGGCCAACGCCTACGTGATGCCCGAGAACATGGCCAGCCTGAACATCCTCAAGTCCATGGGTTACGCGGTCACCGGCCTGGTGAGCCAGGGGGTCATCGAGATGAAGCTGCACCTGGACCAGCCGGTCACTGAGCCCAAGATGGAGCTCAAGTACGACGAGCGTTACCGCCCCGGCGGCGGCGCCAAGAAAAGCGAGGAGCCCCTGAGCCGAATCTAAGGAGTTGCTGGGTTTCGGGCTTCGCCCTCTACCCAACCTACGCTATTACTCATATCTTCGCGGCACAGCCAGGCGGACGCGGCGATGGCCGCAGGCGTAGCCTTGGCTACGTCGAGGCCCGGGCGATGCCGGTAACGCAGCCCCCGGCCGTCTGGCGAAGCCGCCTGCCATCCGGTGTCTGGCGAAGCCGCCTGCCAAACTAAACCCAGGCGCTCATGAGGTGAAACATCGTCCCCACCCCCAGCCCGTCGCCGCGATCCCGAAAATAGAGCTGGTTGATCCCGGCCTGGTCCAGGTCGCGCACCCGGCCCAGGCCCAGGGCGGCCAGCTCCCCGGCCAGGGCGGCGGGGTCGAAAAAGGCGTGCCAGGGCTCGCCGGAGGCCTGAACCCGCTGGAGGATAGCCTCAAGTACCATTCGCCCCCTGGGGTCCAGAAGCTCGGGCAGAATGGCGTAGTCAAAGGCCACCCCGCTGCCCACCGGGGCCGAGGCGATGAAGCCCAGGGTGGCCATAACCGCCTCGGGGGTGAGGTAGGGGGTCACCCCCAGCCAGGAGAAGAAGGTGGGCCGGGCCGGGTCGTGGCCCGCCTGGGCCAGGCCCTGGGCCAGGGTCTGTTCATGAAAATCCATGGGCGCGAAGGTGAGGCCCTCCGGCACGGCCAAGCCCGCCTGGGCCATAAGCTCACGCTTCCAGGCCTGGGTGGCCGGGTGGTCCACCTCGAACACCCGCAGGGCCTGAGGGGGGTGGGGGTTGCGCAGGGCGAAGGTGTCCAGCCCGGCGCCCAGCACCACGTATTGCCCCACGCCGCTCTCCACCGCCCGGCCTAGCTGGTCCTCGGCGTAGCGGCTGCGCGCGGCGGTGAAGGCCCGCAGATAGGGCGATATGGGTGAGGTCTCGGAGCCGCGCGGGTCGGCCCGCAGGGCGGCGGCGCTCTCCGGGCCCAGGATGGCCAGGGCCTGCGGGTCGTCCAGGACCTTGGGGTCGTCCAAAAGCTGATGGGCCGCCCGCTGGGTGGCCACGCGCAGGGCGGTGTGGCTGGGTTTGTTCTCCTGCATGCGCCTGTCTCCTTGATGGGAGTGATCAAGAAAGCGGGCGTCCGGCCCCCCAACGAAGCGCGTCCAGCCCCCTTCTTTTAAATGTATAGGCGGGGCGAGGCAAATACAGCGGCGATAATATTGCTTAAACTTGGTAAAATATATGCATCGAATGATCGGAAATCGTTGGGTTTCGGGCTTGCGCCCTCTACGCCAACCTACACGATTCTAGAATCTCTATTCCCCACCACTCTCCCAGCGGCACAGCCAGGCGGCGGCAGGCAAGGCGCCGGCGAGCGCAGACCGCAGGCGTATTGCTGATACGCCGAGGTCTAAGCGAGGTCGGCAACGCGGCATCCCGCCGTCTGGCGCAGCCGCCGCCTACAGACGAGGCACCGGGGCCGGGTCCTCCCTCTTGCGCCGCAGCAGGACATGCTCCAGCAACAGTGCCAGCACCAGGCCCACCACGAAGCCGTTGGCCAGGATGGGCCGGATTACCGGGTGCAGGGCCTGGCGGGCCTCCTCGGGGATGAAGCTCACGATCACCCCGGCGGTGAGCGCCACCCCCACCGTGGCCCCGCTGGCCCAGGTGGGCATCTTGCCGCCGGACAAAAGCAGGTGCAGGGCGGCGTAGACGCTCTGGGCCATGAGGGTGACCAGCACAGCCCCCACCACCGGGGCGGGCGCCAGGCTGAACAGGGACAGCCCCCCCGGCCACAGGGCCAGGGCCGCCACTGCTCCGGCCATGGGCAGCAGCGTGTAACGGCTGGCGCTCCTGGTGCTTATGACCACCGCCGGGCTCACCGAATAGGTCACCGGCCCCAGGGAGCCCATGAGCCCGGCGGCCACCCCCCCCAGGCCGGCCACGGCCACCGCCCGGTTGGCCCGCCCGTCCATGCCCGTGGCCCCGATTAGGCGGCCGGTGGACTCGATGGTGGCCAGCTCGTTGCTGATGAGCGCCAGATAGCACAGCACGAAGGCGGCGATCACCCCGGGGTTGAACTCCAGGCCGGTGGGAAACAGCGCCGGCAGGCCGGTGAGGGTGCCGCCCCGCCAGGCGGGCCAGGGCTCCAGGCCAATGGCGTAGTAGACCAGGCTGCCCACGGCCATGCCCAACAAGAGCACCGCCGAGGACCACAGGCCCTTGAGGCGGTACTGGGCCAGGAGCATTACCAGCACCAGGCCCAGGCCGAACAGGAAGCCGCCCGAGACGGAGCCGCCCCCGGCGGCCGGGCTGTAGAGCAGGTCGCGCATGGTGGGGGTCAGGCTCATGGCCACCAGCAGCAAGGTGGAGGCCAGCACCGGCGGGGTGTAGAGACGCCCCAGGCGGGCGGCCAGACCGCTGAAGCCGGCCAGGGCGGTGAGGCCCGCGCCCACGGCCATGGCCCCGGCCACCGAGGCCGGGCCGCTGGAGATGGTGGCCAGGGTGCCCACGATGAGCACCGCCGAGGGCCCCACCTGGCCGGGCAGGCGGTGGCCCCAGAGCACCTGGGCCGCCTGGGCCGCCGCGCTGACCAAGAGGAGCCGCTGCATGTACTCCACCCGTGCGGCGGCGTCCAGGCCCCAGGCCAGGCCCACCACCTCGCCCAGCACCAACACTCCGGGCACCAGGATGACCAGCCACTGAATGGCCAGCACCACGGTGACCCCCGGAGGAGGCCAGCGGTCCAGGGGGTGGAGAATCTCCAGGGCCGGCTGGGGTTGGCAGTCGCTATTGGGCATGCCCCATTATGTTACAGCCAAGGCTAAAGCGCCAGGCCTTGAGCGCGGGGACGAGCCGGTATAATATTCGGGTAAGCTGAAGTGTTTCACGAATAATGGCTTCACCACTTCGGGCTTCCAGCAAAGCCGCGCTCGTGAAACAAAGCCGAGGAGCCCATGCTCGAATACATCGAATCCCTGCCCCTGTGGGCCATCAAGACCCTGGCCATGACCCTGGGCATTCTGGTGGCCGTGGGCACGGGTTTGCTCCTGGCCCGCTGGTTGCGCAAACTCGCCGCCAAGCTGCCTCCCCGGGAGTGAGCCTTGCCAGGCTCCCGCCTGCTTGCTAAGATCATGTTTTCCCGATGTGATGCTTGTTTAACCATGTGAGGGACCATGGCCCAGCGCCTGGAAATAGGCCTCAAGCCCCAGCTTAACGACCCCGCCGCCGGCGGGCTCATCCACAAGGCCCGGGCCTACCTGGGCCTGACCCTGGAACGGGCTCGAGTGCTCAAGGTCTTGACCTTCGACACCAGGCTGGATTCCGCCCAACTGGAGCGGGCCCGGCAAGAGATATTCACCAACCCGGTGACCGAATTGAGCTCCTTCGGCCCCCTGGCCCACGAGGTGCTGCCCGGCTTCCACTGGGCCCTGTGGGTGGGCTTCAAGCCCGGAGTCAAGGACAACCAGGGCGACACCGCCCTGGAGGCCATGGCCGACGCCCTGGGGGTGAGCTTCGGCGAGGACGAGGCGGTGTACTTCAGCCGCCTGTTCCTGCTTGAGGCCCCCAAGCTGGACGCCGAGGGTGCCGAGGCCATCTGCCGCCAGCTTTTGGCCAACGGGCTCATCCAGACCTGGCGGATCATACCCCGGGACGAGTGGGACCCGGCCCAGGGCGTGGGGGTGGTTATTCCCAAGGTGCGCCTGGCCCACAGCCCCAGCGTGCGGAGCCTGGCCATCGGCAGCGACCAGGAGCTGATGGACTTGAGCGCGGCCCGGGACCTGTTCCTCAACCCGGCGGACGTGCCGGTGATCCGGGCCTATTTCAACGACCCGGCGGTGCGGGCCCAGCGCCGGGCCATCGGCCTGGACGACCCCACCGACGTGGAGCTGGAATACGTAAGCCAGGCCCGCAGCGACCATTGCAACCACAACACCTTCGGCGGGCGCTTCGTCTACCAGGACCTGGTGAGCGGCGAGCGCCGGGAGGTGGCCAACCTGTTCAAGGAGTGCATCAAGGCCCCCACCGAGGAGCTGGCCGCGGCCAAGGACTGGGTGGTGAGCGTGCTGTGGGACAACGCCGGGGTGGCCAAGCTGGACGATGAGAACAACTACGTTATCACCGGCGAGACCCACAACAGCCCCAGCAACATGGAGGCCTACGGCGGGGCCATCACCGGCATCGTGGGGGTCTACCGCGACCCCATGGGCACCGGCAAGGGCTCCAAGCTGGTGGCCGGACTGTGGGGCTTTTGCGTGGCCCCCCGGGACTACGGCGGCGAGCTGACCCCGGCCCTGCACCCCCGGCGCCTGCTGGACGGCATCATCGAGGGGGTGCGCGACGGCGGCAACAAGAGCGGCATCCCCACCGCCTCGGGCATCTTGTATTTCGACCCCCGCTACCTGGGCAAGTGCCTGGTGTTCGTCTCCGCCTTGGGGGTTATGCCCGCCCGGCTGGACGGCGAACCCACCGAGCACAAGACCACCAAGCCCGGCCAGTTGGTGGTCATGTGCGGGGGCCGGGTGGGGGCCGACGGCATCCACGGGGTCACCGCCTCCAGCGCCGGCTACAGCGAGAACACCCCGGCGGGCCACGTGCAGATCGGCGACCCCTACACCCAAAAGAAGATGCACGACTTCCTCCTGGAGGCCCGCGACGCCGGACTGGTGCCCTACATCACCGACAACGGCGGCGGCGGCCTGAGCAGCTCGGTGGGCGAGAGCGCCCGCTTCAGCCCCGGGGCCGAGGTGGACCTCAAGAAGGTGCCGCTCAAATACGAGGGCCTGGACCCCTGGCAGATTTGGGTGAGCGAGAGCCAGGAGCGCATGACCGTGGCCGTGGAGCCAGAGGACCGGGAAGCCTTCATGGCCCTGGCCGACAAGCACCAGGTGGAGTCCACGGTGATAGGCCGCTTCACCGGCGACGGCAAGCTCAAGCTCACCTACGGCGATGACGTCTGCTGCTACGTGGACGTGGAGTTTTTGGAAGAGGGCTTCCCCCAGTGGGAGTTCGAGGCCCTGTGGACCCCGCCCCAGGCCCGGGGCCTGAGCGAGCCGGTGATCAAGCCGCCCGCCGACCTCAGCGGCCTGGTGCTGGACCTGTTGGATTCGCCCAACCTCTGCTCCCGGGAGTGGATAAACCGCCAGTACGACCACGAGGTGCAGGGCACCAGCCTGGTCAAGCCCTTCGTGGGCCGGGACCAGGACGCCCCCTCCGAGGCGGCGGTGATTTTGCCGGTGCTCACTTCCCCCACCGGCCTGGCCATGGCCCAGGTACTCAATACCGACTACGGCGACATCGACACCTACCACATGGTCACCGCCAGCGTGGAGGAGGCCATGCGCCGCCTGGTGGCGGTGGGCGGCGACCCAGAGCAGGTGGGCGGGGTGGACAACTTCTGCTGGCCCAGCATCATCTACCACCCGGCCACCAACCCCGACGGCCGCTACAAGGCGGCCCAGCTGGTGCGGGCCTGTTGGGGGCTCAAGGACGCCTGCCAGGCCCTGGAGGTTCCCCTGCTCTCGGGCAAGGACTCCATGTACGTGGACGGCACCCTCACCGGACGCCACGGCTCCTGCCAGCGGGTGAGCGGTCCGCCCACCATGATGTTCACCGCCACCGCCCCGGTGCCCGACCTGGGGGCCCTGCAAACCCTGGAGCCCAAGATGGCCGGGGACCATGTTTACGTGTTGGGCCTGACCAAGGACGAGCTGGGGGCCGGCGCCCTCTACGGCCTGTGGGGCCACACCGGGCTCAACGTTCCCCAGAGCGATTTCGCCGCTTCCAAGCGCATGTGCCGGGCCCTGTACGCCGGGCTGAGGGACGGCCTGGTGGCCTCGGCCTGCGTGCCCAGCCGGGGCGGCCTGGCCCTGGCCCTGGCCCGCATGGTCTTGGCCGGGCGCTTGGGCCTAACGATTGAGCTGGACGGCCTGCCCACCCAGGACGGCCTGGACGCCATGCGCCTTTTGTTCAGCGAATCCACCGGGCGCATGGTGGTGACCGTGGCCCCGGGGCTGACCGGCGAGTTTGAGAAATTGATGCAAGGCGTGCCCTGGGCCCAGGTGGGCCGGGTCACCCGCAAACAGGAACTAAGGGCAAGCCTGGCCGGCCGGCCGGTGCTGGGGCTCAAGGGGGCCCAGATGCGCCGGGTCTGGCTGCGGCGCTTCGGGAGGATGGTCTGATGCCCGGCGGCGATAAGGTCAGGGCCCTGGTGCTCAGCGGCTTTGGGCTCAACTGCGACTGGGAGACGGCCCACGCCCTGGAATTGGCCGGAGCGGATGCGGTGCGGGTGCATATCAGCGACCTTACCGGCACTCGCATGCGCAAGCCTATGGAAACACTTGATAACTACCAGATACTCGTCTTTGACGGCGGGTTTGCCTGGGGCGACGACCACGGGGCCGGGGTGCTTTTGGCCACCCGCCTGGGCAACCACCTGGGCGGGCAGCTGCGGGACTTTTTGGAGCGCGGCGGCCTGGTCATGGGCATCTGCAACGGCTTCCAGGCCCTGGTGAACCTGGGCCTTTTGCCCATGCTGCGGGGCTGGGAGCGGCAGGTGGCCCTCATGGCCAATGATTGCGGCAACTTCCAGGACCGCTGGTCGGAGCTTTTGGTGGAAACCCAGAGCCCTTGTCTGTTCACCAAGGGCCTGGGCCGCCTGGATCTGCCCGTGCGTCACGGCGAGGGCAAGTTCGTCTGCGATGACAACACCTTGCGCGAGCTGGAGGACCAGGGGATGGTGGCGGTGCGCTACGGCGACGGCAAGGGCAAGCTCGCCCGGGGCCGCTGGCCGGCCAATCCCAACGGCTCGCTGCACGACATCGCCGGCATCTGCGACCCCAGCGGCCGGGTCTTCGGGCTCATGCCCCACCCCGAGGGCTTTTACCGGGCCAGCCAGCATCCGGACTGGACCCTGCACCGGGAGCGGGCCCGCCGCCAGGGCCAGGAGCCCGATCCCCTGGGCGCGGGCCTGGGCCTGGCCATGTTCACCAATGCGGTGAGCGCCGCCCGGGAGGCCCTGGCATGAGCCAAGCCTCCCCCGAACTGGCCTCCCTGCAGCCGGGCCAGGAACTGGACGGCAGCTATCTGCTGCTGCGCTCTTCCCTGGGCACCACCAAAAACGGCAAGCCTTACGGGACCTTGCGCCTTGGCGATCGCACCGGGGAGCTGGAAGGCCGCCTGTGGGACCAGGCCGAGGAGCTTTTGGCCCCCCTGGCCCCGGGCATGGTGGTGAGGGCAACCGGCCGGGTGGACAGCTATCAGGGCCGCACCCAGGCGGTGCTGCAATCCCTGGAGGCTGACCCCCTGGCCGAGGCGGCCGCCTTTTTGCCGGCCAGCCCGGTGCCCCTGGCCGAACTGAAAGACGGTCTGGCCCAAGCCCTGTCCTGGGTGAGCCAACCCGACCTAAAACAGGTTCTCCAAGCTTTCTTCGTCGAGGACCGGGAGTTCGCCGCCGCCTTCGAGCGGGCCCCGGCGGCCAAGGGAGCCCATCACGCCTATGTGCATGGCCTGCTGGAGCACACGGTGAGCACCGCCCGCTCGGCCAAGGCCCTGGCCGGGCTCTACCCCGGCGACCTGGAGCCCCAGGTGCTCATCGCCGGGGCCCTGCTGCACGACATCGGCAAAGTCAAAGAGCTTACCCTGGGCCCGCCCATCGGCTACACCGACCAGGGCCGCCTGGAGGGCCACCTAGTGCTGGGGCTTAGGATGCTGGAGGACAAGCTGGCGGTAATAAAGGACTTTCCCGCCAATTTGGCCGAGCATCTGCGGCACATGATCATCAGCCACCACGGGGCCTACGAGTTCGGCAGCCCCCGCAAGCCCAAGACCGCCGAGGCCCTGGTGCTGAACTTCATCGACGACCTGGACGCCAAGATGGCCATGGCCGCCGCCGCCCGGCGGTCCGCCGGACCGGGCCATTGGAGCGAATACCACCGCCTGCTGGAGCGCTTCCTCTACGTTGGCCCCGGCCCCCTGGAGGGACTGGAACCCGGCGAGGAGCTGCCGCCAATGCCCGAGGCCCAGGCCGAGGCCGCGCCCCAGGAGCCGGAGGCATCCGAGGCGGCCCCCCGTCCGGCCAAGCGCAAGAAGCGCCCCGAGCCGCCCGAGGACCAGGTTCCGGACCTCTTTGGCGGCTCCGGCCAGGGAGAAGGCTAGATGCCGCCCGAGTCAGGCAAGGCAAGGCCCCCCTTCATCACCCTGGAGGGCGGCGAGGGTGTGGGCAAGAGCACCCAACAGCACATGCTGGTGCGCCGGGCCCGGGGGCTGGGTCTCACGGTCGCCAGCACCAGGGAGCCCGGGGCCACCCCCCTGGGCGCCGCGGTGCGCGACCTGCTCACCGCCCCGGGCCGCGACCACCCCGGCCAGCGGGCCGAGTTGTTGTTGTACCTGGCCGACCGGGCCCAGCACGTGGAGCGGATCATCGCCCCGGCCCTGGAAGGGGGGCAGGTGGTCATCTGCGACCGTTTCGCCGACTCCAGCGAGGTGTACCAGGGCCGGGCCCGGGGGCTGGGGGTGACTTGGGTGCGCCAGCTCAACCGCTGGGCCTGCGGCGAGGTGTGGCCCGACCTTACCATCCTGCTGGACCTGGAGCCGGGCCAGGGAATGCGCCGGGTCAACAAGCGCCAGGGCGAACTGGGCCTGGTCCCGGACCGGCTGGAAGCCGAGGGGCTGGAGTTTCACCTGCAGGTGCGCCAGGGATTTTTGGACCAGGCCGAGGCCGAGCCCGAGCGTATCAAGGTGGTGGACGCCTCCTTGCCCCAGGAGGAGGTGGCCCTGGCGGTGTGGTCCCTGGCCGAACCCGTGCTCAAGGAGTACAAGCGCCTGTCGGCGTAGCAAGCCATGAGGATCAAGGGAATCATAGGCCAACGCCGGGCCGTGGCCCAGCTCGAGGACGAGTTGAACGCCGAACGCCTGGCCCACGCCTACATGTTCGTGGGACCCCGGGGAGTGGGGCGGGCCACCGCCGCCCAGGCCCTGCTGGCGGCGGCCAACTGCCAAGCCCCCGCGCCCGATGGCCCCTGCGGCTCCTGCGGCCCCTGCCACCGCCTGGCCGCGGGCACCCACGAAGATTTTCTGGTGCTGGCCCCGCCCAGCGAGGCCCGTTCCAGCCAGATCAAGGTGGAGGCGGTGCGCGAGGCCATCCGGGCCACCGGCTTCGCCCCCTTTGCCGGGGGCAGCCGCATGATCCTCATCAAGCAGGCCGAGCACCTGAACCCGGCCAGCGCCAACGCCCTGTTAAAGACCCTGGAAGAGCCGCCGCCGGGCAACATCCTGGTGCTCACCGTGGGCGACGCCAAGGAGCTCTTGCCCACCCTGGTGAGCCGTTGCCGCAAGGTGAATTTTTTGCCCCTGGGCGCCGAGGAGATCGCCGCCGAGCTTATCCGCCGGGGCGAAAGCGAGGCCCACGCCAGGCTCAAGGCGGGCTTGGCCGGGGGCAGCCTGGGCCGGGCCCTGGATCTGGACACCGCCGCCCTGCAGACCGACCTTCAGCGCCTGGTGCATCAGTTGGGCGCGGGGGGCCAGGCCCTGGAGGACTGGGGCTTCGCCGAGGAGCTGGTGGGCGCCCACCGGGGAACCGGGGGCATAGACCGGGAGGGCATCAGCCAGGCCCTGGATTTGTTGGCCCTTTATTTCCGCGACGCGGCGGTGGCCGCCGCCGGACGGGGCAAGTTGGCCTGGCTGCCGGGCCCCCCGGCGGCCCTGGACATCGAGAACGCTTGCCGGGCCTTTGCCCGGGTGCGCCGGGCCCAGGGGCAGATCCTGGGCAACGCCGCCCCGGAGCTGGCCCTGGTGGTGCTGTTGGCGGGTCTAAAGGAGGCCCCAATACATGCCTAAGGTAGTGGGCGTCTGTTTTTATCGCGGCAGCAAGATCTACGACTTTGACGCGGGCCTGTTCGTTCTCAAGCCCGGCGATCATGTCATCGTGGACACCGAATACGGCCTGGCCCTGGGCGAAGTGACCCGGGCGCCCCGCGCCCTGCCCGAGCCCAGCGAAGACCAACCGGCCCCGGCGCTGAAACAAGTGTTTCGCCTGGCCACCCAGGACGACTTGGAACAGCAGGCCCATAACGCGGTGCTGGAAAAAGAGGCCTACCATTACTGCCAGGAGCGCGTCGCCGCCCGCAAGCTGGACATGAACCTGGTCAAGGTGGAGTGCCTGTTCGACCGCACCAAGATGATCTTCTTTTTCACCGCCGAGGGGCGCCTGGACTTCCGGGAGCTGGTGCGCGACATGGTGGGACGCCTGCGCACCAGGGTGGAGATGCGCCAGATCGGGGTGCGCCACGAAGCCAAGCTCCTGGGGGGCCTGGGCTCCTGCGGCCGGGAGATCTGCTGCGCCACTTTCCTCAAGGACTTCGAGCCGGTGAGCGTGAAGATGGCCAAGGAGCAGAACCTCTCGCTGAACCCCACCAAGATCAGCGGGCTCTGCGGCCGCCTGATGTGCTGCCTCACCTATGAATTCGAGACCTACAAGGCGCTCAAGAAGGACCTTCCCAAGCTGGGCAAGCGCTTGAGCCTGGCCGACGGCCGCGAGGCCAAGGTGATCCGCCAGAACGTGCTGGAAAAGCGGGTCACACTGTACATCCCCGGCGAGGGCGAGCTGGCGGTGGGGCCCGAGGAGCTGGCCCAGCTGCTCAACCCAACCCCGCAGGAGCCACCCCCGCCCGGCGAGCCCCCCGCCTCCGTACCCGAGGACAGGGGGGGGCGCCCCAGCCGGCGCGAGCCCGCCCCCAGCCAGCAGGCCCAGCCCGCCCCGGTATCCAAGGACCAGGAGCAGGAAAAGGCCCCGGACACCCAGGAGAGCAAATCCGCCTCTTCCCGCCGGCGGCGGCCGCGCCGCCGGGGCAAAAAGGGACCCAAAAGCCAATGAGCCAGCCGTTTTATATAACCACGCCCATCTACTACGTGAACGCCGAGCCTCACCTGGGGCACGCCTACAGCACCATCGTGGCCGACGTGGCCGCCCGCTTCCACCGGCTCACCGGGGACGAGGTGCGCTTCCAGACCGGCACCGACGAGCACGGCGACAAGATCGCCCAGGCGGCCGAGGCCCGGGGGGTCACCCCCCAGCAATACGCCGACCAGATCAGCGGCCTGTTCCGTCATTTGTGGCCCGAGCTGCACATCACCAACGACAAGTTCATCCGCACCACCGACCCGGACCACAAGCAGGTGGTGCAAAGCATCCTGCAGAAGGTCCACGACGCCGGCGACATCTACTTCGCCAAGTACGGCGGCCACTACTGCGTGGGCTGCGAGCGTTTTCTCACCGAGCACGAGATGGTGGACGGCAAGTGCCCGGACCACGGCACCGTGCCGGTGTATCAGGAGGAAGAGAACTACTTCTTCCGCATGAGCAACTACACCGAGCAGCTCAAGGCCCACATCGAGGCCCACCCGGATTTCATCCGGCCCGAGCGCTACAAGAACGAGGTGCTGGCCATGCTGGAGCAGGGGTTGGAAGACCTGTGCATCAGCCGGCCCAAGAGCCGCCTCACCTGGGGCATAGACCTGCCCTTTGACGCCGGCTACGTCACCTACGTGTGGTTCGACGCGCTCATCAACTACCTGAGCGGCCTGGGCTGGCCCGGCGGCGAAAACATGGCCAAGTTCTGGCCCGGGGCCCAGCACCTCATCGCCAAGGACATCCTGAAGCCCCACGCCATCTTCTGGCCCACCATGCTCATGTCCCTGGCCCGGGCCGAGGGCCGCCCGGCCCAGGACTACCTGTATAAGCACCTGAACGTGCACGGTTATTGGAACGTGGACCAGGCCAAGATGTCCAAGAGCCTGGGCAACGTGGTGCGCCCGTTGGAATTGGCCGAGATCTACGGAGTGGAGGCCTTCCGCTACTTCCTGTTGCGGGACATGGCCTTCGGCCTGGACTCCAGCTTCAGCGAGCAGGCCCTGGTGGAGCGCTACAACGCCGATCTGGCCAACGACCTGGGAAACCTTTTCTCCCGGGTGCTGACCCTGCTGCACAAATTCCGGGGCGGGGTGGTGCCCGAGCCAGGCCCCGAGCAGGCCGAGGACGCGGACCTGGCCGCCTTGGGCGCGGCGGTGCTGCGCGAATACCGGCGGGAGAACCGGACCTTCGCCTTCCACAAGGCCCTGGCCTCGGTGTGGAGCCTGATAAGCGCGGGCAACAAGTACGTGGTGGTCAGCGAGCCCTGGGCCCTGGCCAAGGACCCGGCCCTGGCCCCCCGCCTGGACCGGGTGCTCCACGACCTGTGCCAACTCCTGGCCCGGGTGGCGGTTTTGATCTGGCCGGTGATGCCGCTCACCGCCGAGCAGATGGCCGGAGTATTGGGACTGGGCCGCATCGAGCCCGGCCTGCTGGCCCGCCTGGAAGAGGGCCAAGCTCTGCTGGATCCGGGGTCCCAGACCCACCAGCCTCCGGCCCTGTTCCCGCGCATCGACACCGCCAAGGTGCAGGCCAAGGCGGCCAAGGCCGGGCAAAAGGCCGAGGCCAAGCCCGCCCCCCAGGCCGCCAAGAAAGACCAAGCCCCGGAAAAGGCCGCCGAAGAGCCCGCCGAGATCGGCATCGAGCAGTTCGGCCAGGTGAAGCTCAAGGTGGCCACGGTGCTCAGTGCCGAGCGCATCCCCAAGGCCGACAAGATACTCAAGCTCACCCTGGACGCCGGGGAGGAAGAGCCCCGCACCGTGGTGGCCGGGGTGGCCCAGCACTACGACCCCGAGGAGCTGGTGGGCAAGCAGGTGGTCATCGTGGCCAACCTCAAGCCGGCCAAGCTCAGGGGCATCACCAGCCAGGGCATGGTGTTGGCGGCGGTGGGGCCGGACGGCCTGTGCGTGGTCTCGCCCTCCAAGCCCACGCCTCCGGGCAGCCAGGTGCGCTAGACAAAACGGAGCCAGCCATGCCTGAGATGAAAACAAACCCCGCGGCCCGGACCGGCCTATCGCTGCTGGCGGCCCTGCTGGTTTTGGCCCTGGCCGGGGCGGCCTGGGCCGGAGACAACCAACAGGCCCAGGCCCAGGCCCAGCGCTGGTTGGGCCTGCTGGGCCAGGGCGAGTACGGCGCGGCCTATGATCTGGCCGCGCCGATTTTGCAAAAGGCCGCCACCCCCCAGAAGTGGCAAAAGCTCATGAGCGAGCTGGCCGCCAAGACCGGCCCGGCCCAGGGGCGCAAGCTGCTGCGCGGCCAGGCGGTCACAGACCTGCCCGGCGCGCCCAAGGGCGAGTATTACCTTCTGCTGTATTCCCCGGGATTCGCCAAGATGCCCCAGGCCCTGGAGCAGGTGGCCCTTATCAAGGGGGCCGACGGCAAGTGGCGGGTGGCGGGCTACTACCTGAGATAGGGCTCCAGGCCCAGCCAAAAGCTACGGCGAGGACCGAGTGCAACCGGCAACGCCGCCCCCCCGCCGCCTGGCTGCGCCAGGCGACTAGCCCCGCACGAACTCCCAAGCCTGCTCCAACTCGGCCAGGTCGAAATAGCGCTCGGTTATGCCCCGCTTGGGGCCGGCCATGATCAGGTTGTCCGCGGTCACCATGGCCCGGGCCATCGGGCTGTTGCCCACCACCGCGATGCGCCCCAGGTTCTCCCCTTGGCTCAGAGCGTAACGGCAATCCTCGATATAATGCTCCACCGGAACTTTGCTCAGATCCAGTTTGTCCAGCCTTACAAGAAGATTTATGCGGCCGTGGCCCTGGGCGATCTTTTGCTCGAAGGCCTCTTTGAAGGCCTGCATGTCCTTTTTGGTATAACCCCGGCTGACCTCCACCCCCAGGACATGGCCTTCGCTTTCCGGCAACACCTTGAACATGTTCCCTCCTTCCACCCTGGCCCGCCCGGCGGCGGACGGCTGTCTGGTCAAATACTAACCCGAAGCGGGGCGAGGGAACAGCCATGAAAGCCGCCCGCCGAACCGAGGCCCCCTTCATGGCCGCCGGCGCGCCTTCTCGGCCAGGCGGACCCCCGGGCGGCCCGGGCATAAAAAAGCCCCCGGCCAATGCTGGCCAGGGGCGGATGGTTGGCTGGGGATGCGGAGCTACATGATCCCGGCGATGGCCTGGGCGATGCCCTGGCGCAGGGCGGGATAGGCCTCGGGCCATTCCAGGTTGGTCTTGCGTGCGGTGGAGATTATGCGGGTCTGGTACTTCTTCATGCCGCTGGTGCTGGCCGACTGCTGGCTTACCGTGGTTTGGCCGGTGCCCTGCTGCAGGCTGGTCTTGAAGGTCTGCGAGGTGGGAGTCACCCCCCGCTCGGAGAGCTGGAGGTCGGTGACCACCGCGTAGGTGTTCACCTTGACCATGGCCCCGGAGATAAGCTCGGCCGCGCCGCCGGCCACCGCGCCGATGGCCGCCCCGGCCCCGGCATGGCTGCCGCCCAAAACCGCGCCGATGGCCCCGCCGGCGATGGGTCCGCCGAAGCCGGCCATCGAGGCCTTCTCCAGGGCCGACTCATCGGTCAAGCCCACGGAGAGAACGTTGGCCTGTAGCCAGTAGTGGGCCCGGTTGGGATCGTCCACCACCTTGAAGCCCTTGGCCTGAACCGCGGCCACGATCTCCGGCTGGAGGTTGAACTGCTTGTCGCTGGTGTTGCGCACCTGGATGAACACGGTGCGCTGGGCCGGGGGCACCGGGTCCAGGAAGATGGAGGCGCTCATCTTGTTTTCCACCTTCAGGTCGGCATAGCGGATGCCGGTGTAGGTGGCGGCGCAGCCGGCCAAAAGGGCCACGATCCCCAGGCAGGCGGCCAGGACAGCCAAGCGGTGCTCTTTGCCAAACATACTAGTTCTCCTTATTGTCCCAGCGGGCCGAAAGGCTTCCCTCTCCGGCTGGCCGGCGCTGACCGATTCACCGGGTATTCCGGGGCTCCCGCCCCGGAGACGTTCCATTGGCCTAATTATGGCCTAATTGGGCCGTTCTGCAAAGGGGTAAGCGAGGCCGGCCCGCAGGGTTTTTGAGCGCACGACCATAATAGTCCTTGACACCGGGCCGGCCCGGCCTTAGATTATGAGCATAAGACCATAACTGCTTGGAGGACTTCATGCCCAGACCCCGCCGTTGCCGCCGTGTTTACGCCGAGCCCCCGGCCCGCCGTTTCGGCCCTTACGACCGTCCTCCCGCCGGGGAGCTGGTGTTGCCGGTGGAGGGCCTGGAGGCCCTGCGCCTGGCCGAGGTGGAGGGCCTGGACCAGGAGGAGGCCGCCGCCCTCATGGGGGTGAGCCGCCAGACCTTCGGGCGGGTGTTGGCCGCAGCCAGGGCCAGCGTGGCCCGGGCC
The DNA here is from genome assembly GCA_018819925.1 of Pseudomonadota bacterium. Lineage (GTDB taxonomy): Bacteria > Desulfobacterota > Desulfarculia > Desulfarculales > Desulfarculaceae > Desulfoferula. The sequence goes on along the minus strand of JAHJPG010000064.1, from coordinate 7,408 downwards.
CTGACCAACGGCATGGAGCTGGTGGTGGCCGGAGGCGACTACGAGCTGGTGCCTCCCGGTCCGGGCCGAGGCATGGGCCGGGGACGCGGCGGCGGGCGCGGCATGGGCCGGGGCATGGGCCGAGGACGCGGCGGCGGCGGTCCCGCGCAAGACTGAACTACAGACACGAGGAGTAAAGATATGCCTGGATTCAATGGAAGAGGACCCCAGGGACAAGGACCGATGACCGGCGGAGGCCGGGGACGCTGCACCGGAAATGCCCGCGCCGACCAGGGTCAGGGCATGGCTTGGGAAAACCCCCAGGCCTATGGCCAGGGACGGGGAAGGGGCCAGGGCCCCTGCGGCGGAGGCCGGGCCAGGGGGCGCGGACGCGGCCAGGGCCAGGGGGCCATGGGCCCCGCGTCCCAGGATCTACTGGCCGAAAACCAAGCCCTGCGGCGGCGCCTGGCCCAGCTGGAGGCCCGGCTCAACCGGCAGGACGTGGAAGCATCGGACTGACAACTTGAAACAAACTAACGATGGGAGGTAATACCCATGCCATTTAAGGATGGAACCGGACCTCGCGGTCAAGGACGCGGCACCGGCAAGGGCCAAGGACCCTGCGGTGGCGGCAAAAATCGCCAAGGCGGGCGCGGCCAGGGCCAAGGCAATGGCCAGGGCCAGGGTCAGGGCCAGGGCCAGGGCAAGGGCAAGGGCCAGGGTCAGGGTCAAGGCCAGCGCGGCAGCGGCCGGCGCGGCCAAGGCGCCTAAGAAACCAGGCGCCGGCCAACCTATGAATCATCGGTTGGCCCGAGCCCACCTCAACCCCCCGGGCCTCCCCCATGGGAAGGTCTGGGGGCGCCATTTCCAGCCGGCCTACAACGGGAGCCGCCATGAGCCATGATCAGCGCGGCCACGCTGCAAGCGCCAACCGCCAACGGCGCGGGCCCAGCAGCTACGCCATGCAAGACGCCCAGCGCCTGTGGCGGATACTGGCTCTCGGCCCCGGCCATGCCTTGGCCGACCTGGGCTGCGGGCCGGGGGATTACGCCCTGGAGGCCGCCCGGCGGGTGGGCCCTGGCGGACGGGTCTGGGCCCTGGACCGCGACCCGCGCCTGCTGGCCTCCCTGGCGAATGAGGCCAAGGCGCGGGGCCTGGAGAACCTCACCACCCTGGCCGCCGACCTGCGTGAACCCCTGCCCCTGCAAGATCTAAGCGTGGACTTGTGCCTGCTGGCCACGGTGCTGCACGTGATCAAGTTCACCCTGGCCGGTGGCGGGCTCTTCGGCGAAATCAAGCGGGTTCTGCGGCCCAGGGGACGCCTGGCGGTGCTCAACTGCTCCCTGGCCGACCTATCCTTCGGCCCGCCGGAGCACCTGCGCATTGCTCCCCCGGAGCTTGACCGCCTGGTTTCGCCCCAGGGGTTTCGGCGCGAACATCTGGAAGACATGGGCTTCAACTACCTGGCCTTGTACCGAAAAACCTGAACTGCCCAGGCAGCCGGGCCCAAATAAATGACCGGCGAACGGGGTTGCCGTTCGCCGGTCCCGGGTCCCTTGGAAGGGAGGGGCGGTGATGCCCCTGGGAGGATCTTCAGCGGCCGGCCGGGGCCGGCCAGGTGCAGATCTTACTTACTACGCAACACGCCGTTGCCGCGCAGGCGCCAGCGATTCAGTGTTTTTTCCACGTAGGAGGCATCGGGTCCGGCCACGCCCTGGGGGCGGGGCTCGCCGTATTCCTCTTTCGGTTTCTTGGAGGCTTTAGCTTTTAGCTTTTGCCCGCTCATAATTTCCCTCTCCCACGCCAAAGCCATCCCTTCGGACCAGCCTTGGCGAGCTTATGCGGCCCGTAGCCGCCGGAGATCGGGCCTACAGCCCTTTCTCGGCGGCGTAGGCCTCGGCGAACTCCTCCACTTCCTTCTCGCTGGTCCCGCCTTCGATTTGGAACCATGAGTCGGAGTAGAGTACCTTGCCCAGGATGGCCAGGGCGCCGGACACGAAGGTGCGGCCGACGCCGGCTTCCACCTCGCCCGGGTCGTTGATCTCGCCGTCCTGGACCTTATGCACGATATCCACCAAGTTTTGGTGGTGGCCCTGGGCGATCTGCATGAGCAGCTTGTCCTCGTAGTCCACGATGGAGCTGTACATGCCGGCGCGCTCCAACATGATCATGTAGATCGAGTTGAGAGGCTCGCGCCAGGGGGTGCCGTTAGAGATGTTGGACAGGCCGTTGGTGCTCTTGGCTCCAGGGCAGATGTCTTGGAGCATCATCATGAACGCCAGGTTGTTCATGAGCTGCTCTTGCTGGATGTTGACCGGGGTGATGATGGGGTCCACGAACAAGCGCTCGTTTTCTATGCCCAGCTCGTTGGCCGCATAGCACAGCTCCACGCACAGGGCGGCGCGCTCGTTCTCATCCCGGGGCAGGCCGTCGGGGCCCCACAGCAGGGCCACCGCCTCGGCGTTGTACTTGGCCACGATGGGCCACATTACGGTGTAGCGCTCCGGGCGTGCCATCACCGAGTTGACCAACGCGGTGCCCTTGTGCACCTCCAGGCCGGCCTCGATGGCTTCGATGTTGCTGGTGTCCAGGGCCAGGGGTACGTCGGGCACCACCTCCTGCACCGTCTTCACCACCCACTGCATCAGCTCGGGGCCGCCCTTGCGTGCTGGGCCCAGGTTGATGTCGATGTAGTCCACCTTCGCGGCCTTTTCGGCCAAGGCGTACCTTTGGATCGGCTCGGGATTGCGGTCTTTAAAGGCCTTGCCGATCTCTGTTTTGATTACGTTAAGGTTCTCGCCGATGGTCTTCATGATCACCCTCTCTGCTCGGGGAGAAAACGCCTAGGCGCCCGGCGCCCACTCCTTGAGGAACTTGGTCAAGTGCGCTGCCTCGCGGGGGCCCACCTGGATGTTCCAACCGGGCAGCTCCTCCTCCACGTCACCGGCGATGGCCGCGGCGTAGCCGGGGATCACCAGGGATTTGTGATTGATCTTCTCCTCGATACCAACCTTCTTTACGAACATGCCCACGTCGTCGCCGGAGAACTTGCCGGCGGCCCAGGCGGTCATGACGCTGAGTCCCTCGGTGTCCTTGATAAGGAGCCATGCGGGCACACGGGAAGACTCTACCTCGCCGCTGACGATGAAGTAGGTCAGCGAGAAGTTGGTGGTGATGAGCAGGGGGCTGTCCGGGTTGGGGCCGCCGATTTCGTAGATGCCCTGGGTCACGGTCATGGGCCGCTGGGGGTCGGTGTAGATGTTGAGCCGCTCCAGCAAGAGCGGGAACACCGCCTCGGCGCTCAGGTCGTCCAGGACGATGATGCCGGCGTACTTGGCCACCAGCATGGCCGCCGCCACTACTTGCTCGCCCATGTCCTCGCCCAGTGCGCTGGCGAAGCAAATGGTGGGAAAGCCCAGGGTGCGGTTCTGCTGCAGCAGGGCCGAGCGGCGGATGGCGATCTGGTCCTGGAACATGCCGGCGATGTCGCGGGCGCCGCTGTCGATGACCAGATCCTTGTGTCCGGCGTCGGTCAGCTCGTCGCTCAGGGCCATGGCCTCGTCGATGTCCACGGCCTTGATGCCCAGGGGCAGCCCCAGCTCACCGGCGATGGCGCTCATCTTGTCTGCGTTGGCGTTGGTGGCCCCGTAAATCAGAGGCTTTTTGTCCTTCATGGCCTTGGCCACCGGGGCCATGACCTCGGGGTCTTCACAGGCCAAAATCAGCGACAGGTCGCTGGCCTCCACCACCGCCTTGGCGGCGGCTTCGAACTTGGCGGCGTCGCCGCTGGCGCACTCCAGGAACACCAGCTCCGGGCGAAGGTTCAAGCCGACGCGCTCATACTGGAACTCGGCCCATTTCTTGACCTTGTCCGCGATGTCGGCGTCGGTGTCCTTGATGCGCCCGGCGATGCCCGGAGGGTTGAAGAAGGTTTTCTCGTGGCGGAACAAGACGGTCTCGCCGCCGATCTTGACCGCGGTGTCTCCGCTGCCCACGGTTAGAGGCCGAATGGGGGGAGCGCTGGCCTCGGCCAGTTGCTCGCGAGCCTCGTCGGAAACGTAGGGGCAGGAGTCCAACTCCGCCTTGCCGGCCGCCAAGTTCATGGCAAAGGCCAGGCAGGTGGGAACCCCGCACTCCCCGCAGTTGGTTTTGGGCAGAAGTTTGAAGATTTGAATTCCAGTCAGGGCCATGGTCCACTCCTCTCCGAGGAACCCGCTTGTATCATTCAGCGCTTACGTGGGGCCCCCCCGAAGGGGGGCCCCGGTTCGGGTCGGTTTGTTAGCCGGTGATGGGGTCCATGTTGATAGCGGGGTGTCCCACCTTCTGCAGGTACTCCAACACGGTGGCTTCGTCGATGCCCACGGTCTCATCGGCGATCTTATCGAACAGGTCGGGCACGCCCATCTCCTGGCCACGGCGCTTGATGCCATCGGCCAGCTCTTCCTTGAGGCTCTTGGGCATCCACACCATGCGCAGCAGGCCGCCGTCGCCGACGATGTACTTGCGCTGCACGATGTTGTACTTGGAGTGGCCCACGAAGCCCGGGGAGCTCTGACCGCCGCCCATGACGCCCGCCAGGGTGGTGAACTTCATGCCGCAGGGGGTCTCGCCAGTGTAGTCGCGGTGTACGGTCATAACGCCGTTGCAGGCGGGCAGCACCGCGGCGATGCACTCGCAGCAACCGCAGGTGGTCATGGGTTCGATGAGCAGGCTGTAGAAGTTGTAGCTCTCCACGGCCCCGCGGGAGGCCTTGGACACGAACTCATTGACGCCCTTCCAGTTGCCCAGCACCGGGTCCAGGCACTCGCCCTTCTCGATGGGCTGGTTGGGACCGGTGGGGTTGATCTCAAAGGAGGCCTTGCAGTCGAACCAGTTGTAGGCGCCGCAAAGGCCGGTGCGCTCAGGGCTGACCACGCACACGTGGGTGGGCGCGAAACTCTGGCACAGGGTGCAGGAGTAGTAGGTCTCCACACCCTCGTCGGTCATGTTTTCCACGCGCTCGTCACGGCCCTTGTAGGCCGCGCGCGCCTTCTTGGTGAACTCCTCCACGTCCTTGGGATCGGTCAAGATGGTCACTTCCACCTTGTCCAGGATGCTGCCGAAGTCCTTGTGGAACATGTCGTGTAGGATCTGGCCGAAGTGCTTCAGGGTGAAGCCCTTCTCCACCGCAGGCTTGCCCAAGCGCACCCAGGCGATGTCGCGCTGGCCGATGTGCATGACGCCCTGGGCGTAGTTGATCAGGTGGTGAATCTGGCGCTCCAGGATGGGCTCGAAGTCCGCCTGCATCTTGCGTCCGGCCACCTTGACCGAGATGCCCATGGGAAGACGGCCGCCCTTTTCGCCCAGGTCGGTGAGGTCCTTGCCGATGACGGTTACCTTGCCGTCCTCGGTTTCGTCCATCTCCGCCATTTCCACCAGCTCGGTCATCTGGGTCTTGCCGCCGCCGAACTCCACGAACAGGTCGTCCTTGCGGATGCGCTCGCCCTCGAAGGCCGCGCCGTAGCTGAGCGGGATGTCCACCTTGGTGATGACGGTCTTGAGGCCGCGCACTTCCACCGACTTCTGCACCATCTCGTGCGGACCCACGTTGGCCACCACGTGCTCGTAGGTGCACACGCCGGTGGGCAGGATCTCGGGGATGTCGGTGTCGGCGATGGTGGGGAAGCCCCAGTTGACGCAGCCGGCCGCGTTGGCGGCCCACTCGGCGTTAACCTCGCCCAGCGCGTTGACGAACGCGAACACGCGGTCCTTGTTGTACTGCAGGATGCGGCGATAGTCGCCGGGTTTCACGCCGCCGAAGGCCATGGCCGCGCGGTTGGCGAAGCCCAGGGCGAAGACCGCGGCGCTGATGTCGGGGCCGAAGGGCACCAGGCGGGTGCCCCACCCGACCTGCACGTCGGACTCGACCAGCTGCTCGGTAAAGGTGGTGCCGCTTTGGTTGGCGGCCATGAACACGTACAGGTTGCGCCGCTGATACTCCTCGGCGATCTCCTTGGCCAGCTCCGGGGTGGGAGCGGCGCCGACGATGGCCGCGAAGCCCGGGGCCGAACCGTCCACGAACTCCACGCCGCGTTTACGCATGACCACGTCGTCGGCCGCGCCCAGCCATATCTTGCTCTTGGCCCAGTCCACCTTGCCCTCGGCGTCCTTGACCACCTCGCACTCCTCGGAGTGCAGGTAGAAGTCGGGATCGTCGACGTAGCGGATGGCCTCGGCGATTTCCTCGGCGAACAGGGCGGCCATGCCGGCGTCCAGCAGGGGGCCCAGGTAGGGAAGGTGGGTGGCCCGCTGCACGTGGGCGGGCAGCAAGCTGCGGGCGACCTCAAGGGGCCGCTTGGCGCTGGCCAGGTCCTTTACCGGGATGCCCAGCAAGGAATAAATGATGGGAAGGAAGTAGCCGGTGTTGGGGAACTCGAGCTTCTGCTCGGGTCCATACTGCTCCACGGCCCGTTTGTACAGGCCTTCCACTTTGGCCACGATATTGTAAGCGCCTTGGATGGCGGCAAATGCTACTAGCTTGGACATTTCTTATGGTCCCCTTTCTCCCTAGCGGGCCTAGGCCGCGTCCAGCTTCTGCCGGTCAGCCATGTCCATGAGTACGCGCTCTTTCTTCTTGTCCAGGCCCAGGGCGGCGCGCTTTTTATCGATATGAGCGATCATCTTGTGGGCATGCTCATAGGGATCCACTTCAAGGTCCCACATGCCTCCGTAGATGTCCTCCAACTCCTTGAACAGGTGGTTCTGGAAGCGCGGCGCGCCGGTGACCGGCAGGCCCACTCCGAAGATGGTGTACACGCCGCTGGCCACGAAGTAGTGACCGATGCTGATGGCCTTCTCGCTCATCCACTCGGGGGCGGAGCCGGCCGCGGGCAGGTCGCTGATGTCCTTGCCCAGGCCGCCGGCCTTGACCACCTGGGTGGCGGCCATGAGGATGCGGCTGTTGTCCACGCACGAACCCATGTGCAGCACCGGCGGGATGCCCACCGTCTCGCAGACCTCGGCCAGGCCGGGGCCGCAGTAGACCGCCGCCGACTCGGGGCTCAACAGGCCGGCCTTGCCGCAAGCCATGGCGTTGCAGCCGGTGGTCAGGACGATGACGTCGTTCTTCAGAAGCTCCTTCACCACGGTCAGGTGGGCCGAGTCGTGCATGGTGCGGGCGTTGTTGCAGCCCACCACGCCGCCGATGCCCCGGATGCGGCCGTTGATGATGTTGTCGTTCAGGGGAACGTAGGAGCCGCGGAAGGTGCCGCCCAGGTGATACTTGATGGCCTCTTGGCTGAAGCCCACCACCATCTTTTCCTTGACGTTGGGGATCAACACGTCGGAGCGGCGGTTGGTGAAGTTGTCCACGGCCTCCCTGACGATTTTCCTGGCGTCTTCCAGGGCGTGGTGCTCATCGAACTCGATGTGCAGGGTGTTGCCCGACTCT
>JAHJPG010000063.1 GCA_018819925.1 Pseudomonadota bacterium | reverse complement strand
GGACGAAGACGGCTTCGTTTTCGTCACCGGGCGGCTAAAGGAGCTGATCATCAAGGGCGGGGAAAACATTGCCCCCCGGGAGATCGACGAGGCGGCCTACAAGCACCCGGCGGTGCTGGACGCGGCGGCCGTGGGCATCCCGGACCAGCACTACGGCGAAGAGATCCTCTTGTGCGTGACCATCAAACCCGATTGCACCTGCACGTTGGAGGAGTTGGCCGCCCATTGCCTCGAGCATTTGGGCAAATACAAAAGCCCCAAGATAATTCGTATATTGGAGGACATGCCCAAGGGCCCCTCGGGCAAGATTCAGCGCTTGAAGCTGCCCGAACTCTTGGGATACAAGTGAAACCAGGCCCAGTGGCGCGCTAAACGAATAGTTAGGCTGGAGAGGTGAGGTTTGGTTGATTTCCTAACATATTTTCCCCAGGCCCTGACCCCCATCAACCTGTTGGTGCTGGTGTTGGGGGTTATCGGCGGCCTGTTCCTGGGGGCCACGCCGGGGCTCAGCCCCACCATGGCCGTGGCCCTGCTGGTGCCTTTCACTTTTCACATGGAGCCGGCCACCGGGCTGGTTCTGCTGGGTGCGGTGTACACCGCCACAGTGGCCGGCGGGGCCATCTCGGCCATCCTGATCAACATCCCCGGCGCCCCGGCCAACATCGCCACACTTTTGGACGGCCATCCCATGGCCAAGCAGGGGCAGGCCCAAAAAGCCCTTTACTACTGTTTCATCTCATCGTTGGTGGGCGGCCTCTTCGGCATGGTCATCATGATCTTCTTCACTCCGCCCCTGGCCGAAATTTCCATGGAGTTCGGCCCCTCGGAGATGTTCTGGATCGCAGTGTTCGGCATCTCGGTAATGGCCGGGCTCACCTCCGGGTCGGTGCTCAAAGGGCTCATCGGCGGCATGTTCGGCCTTTTGGTGTCGGTCATCGGCTACAGCCCCATGCTGGCCACCCCCCGCTTCGTGTTTCATGACGTGCTCACCGGCGGAGTGGCCATCGTGCCCGCCCTCATCGGGCTTTTCGCCATCCCCCAGGTTTTCTCGCTCATGGAGACGGCTCACAAAGTCACCAGCGATGTGGAGTTCAAGCCCCAAAAGGGCATCCTGTGGAAGACCATCAAGGAAAACCTGGGCCACGTGAAGGCCCTGTCCATCGGTTCGGTGGTGGGCTCCATCATCGGGGTCATCCCCGGAGCCGGTGGCCAGGTGGCCGGGCTCATTGCCTACGACCAGGTGCGCAAGTTCAGCAAGAACCCCCAATCCTTCGGTACCGGCAACCCAGAGGGCGTGGCCGCGGCCGAGTCGGCCAACAACGCCATGGTGGGGCCCTCCCTGATTCCCTTGCTCACCCTGAGCGTGCCCGGCTCGCCCACCGCCGCGGTGCTTTTGGGAGGTCTTTTGATCCACGGCCTGTTCCCGGGGCCGGACCTGTTCCGTGAGCACGCAGCGGTCACCTACACTTTCATCGCTTCTTTGGTGCTGGCCCAGTTCGCCATGTGCATCTTCGGCATCATGATGGCCCGCTATTCCCACAGCGTGATGAAGGTGCCGGACCTGGAAATGGCCGCAGCGGTCACCGTGTTGGCGATTTTCGGAACCTACAGCGTGCAGAACAGCTTTGACGACGTCATCGTGATGTTCGCTCTGGGAACCATCATGTACATAGGGCGCAAGGTGGGCTTCTCCGCCGCTCCGGTGGTGCTGGGCATCATCCTGGGGGTCATTGCCGAGGACAACTTCCTCAAGGGCAAGCTTATCGCCGACACCGACGTGGGTGTGGTGGCGTACTTCTTCACCGGCTCCCTAAACGTCATAATCATCGCTCTGTGTGTCGTGTCGGTGGGTTACAGTGTGTTTAGCGAGGCGCGTCAGTACAAGAAGGCCCAGGCCCAGGCCAAGGCCAAGGAGGCGGGGTCATGAACCGCGACGCAATAGTTGGTCTGGTCTGCCTGGTCCTGTCGGCGGTGCTCTATGCCACCTTGGGTCACATCGAAGAGCCCCGGGCGGCGGCGTTTCCCCGCACCATCATAATCGCCATGGGAGTCCTCTCGGCCATGATGCTTCTGCAGCACCTGCTGTTCCCCAAGCCGCAGGCCAAGCGGGCGCCCTTTCCCTTGCTGCGGGTGGGCGGCCTTTTCGTGATCATCATTGTTTATTTGGCCATGTTGGAGGTGGTGGGTTTCTACTTGGCTTCCTTCCTGTTCTTCATGGCGGTGGTGTGCATCATGGGCTTCAAGCGGCTCACCACCAAGCAGGTCCTCAGCTGGTTGCTGGGGGCGGTGGCCTTTACCGGAGTGCTGTTCGTTTTGTTCAAGGTGCTTTTGGAGGTGCAAACCCCGCAGGGCCTGTTGATCTGACAGGCCGGCAGGGAGGTAGGAGAGAGGCAGTTTTGGGCCGCCGCATGGGCAGCGTACGAGCCCGGTGGCCACAACCAAATTCTCCAGGAGGATATGTATGAAGGGTAAGAGTTTTTTGACGCGTTTGGCGGCGGTGGCCTTGGCAGTCGCCTTGATGCTGGCCTGCGGCCTACCGGCTATGGCCGAGGGCTATCCGGACAAGCCCGTCAGCATGATCGTGACCTATTCGCCAGGCGGGGCCACCGACTTCCAGGCCCGCCTGGTGACCATGATGGCCGGCGATGACAAGTACCTAGGCCAGCCCATCGTAATCATCAACAAGCCGGGCGCCGGCGGCCAGGTGGGTTGGAACTGGTTCGTGCAGAAGGGCTCCAAGGACGGCTACACCCTTGCCTCCTACAACGTGCCCCACTTCATCGCCCAGAGTATCGTTTACCCCACCAAGTACGACATCAACACCTTTGAGCCGGTGGCCAACTGGGGAGCCGACCCCGCGGTGCTCATCGTGCCCAAGGACAGCCCCTTCAACAACGTCAAGGATTTTGTGGCCTACGCCAAGAAGAACCCCGGCAAGATCACCCTTTCCGGGGCGGGCATGTACGTGGGGCACCACATCGCCGCCTTGCAGCTCATGAAGGCCGCGGGCATCAAGTTGACCTACATCCCCGAAAAGGGCGGCGTGCCGGCCATGCAGTCGGTGATCTCGGGCAAGGTGAAGGCGGGCTTCAACAACCTGTCCGACGCCTACCGGAACCAGGACCGGCTTAAGATCCTGGCCATCGCCGACCTGGAGCGCCATGAGTTCCTGCCCAAGGTGCCCACCTTCAAGGAAGACGGCATCGATGTGGACAACTCCAGCGTGAACTACCGTGGTGTGGTGCTGCCCAAGGGCGCTTCGCCGGAGGTGATCGCCAAGCTGGCCGAGGTGTTCCCCAAGATGTTCAACGACAAGAAGGTCAAGGCCAAGATGAAGGCCTCGGGCAGCCCCGAAAAGGTCATGACCCGCGACCAGGTCATCAAGATGTTCAAGGAGCGCCAAGCTTACTTGGAGGGCCTGCTGGCCGATCTTAAGAAGAAGAAGTAAACGACTCCCGCCAGGGCTCAAGGGCCTTGGTTGTGCGTCATAGTCAGCCCCGGCCGGAGGGTTCTCCTCCGGCCGGGGCCTTTTTGTTGGCTTATTGATTTAGGGGGTCGCGCCCGGCACCCCGCAAACGCTGGCCACTCAAAGGGGCAGGGGCAACACCCCGCTGACCCAGCCGGCCACCAGGGCGGCCAGCACGGCCAGCCACCACCAGCGGGCCAGGCGCCTCACTAGGCCGCCTTGTCCAGCTTCACCGCGCAGACCTTGAACTCGGGAATCTTGCACACCGGGTCCAGGGCAGGGTTGGTGAGCACGTTGGCGCAGGCCTCCATGAAGTGGAAGGGCACGAAGACCATGCCCGGGCGCACCCGGTCGGTGATCATGGCCTTGGCCTGGATGGAGCCTCGGCGGGTGGTCAGCTTGATCATCTCGCCTTCGCTAACGCCCAACCTTTCGGCTTCCGCCGGGTTTATCTCGGCGAAGCCCTCGGGCATCAGGGCGTGCAGGGAGGGGGAGTTGCGGGTCATGGTGCCGGTGTGGTAATGCACGTGGGCCCGCCCGGTGGTGAGCCACAGGGGGTACTCCTCGTCCACCACCTCGGCCGGCAGGCGCCAGTCGATGGCGTGGAACAGGCCCTTGCCCCGGGCGAACTTGCCCCCGGCGTGCAGGAACTTGGTGCCCGGGTGGTCCGGGGTGGGGCAGGGCCACATGATACCCTCGCCCTCCAGGCGCTCAAAGGATATTCCGGCGTATTGGGGAGTCACCGTGGCGATCTCTTCCATGATGGCCGCCGGCGAGGCGTAGTTCATGGGGTAGCCGAAGCGGTTGCTCAACTCCTGGGTGATCTCCCAATCGGCCTTGGAATCGCCCACCGGCTCCACTGCCTTGCGCACCCGCTGCACCCGGCGCTCGGTGTTGCTGAAGGTGCCGTCCTTTTCGGCGTAGGAAGCCCCGGGCAAGACCACGTGGGCCAGTTGGGCGGTCTGGTGGTCGAAGATGTCCTGGGTCACCAGCAGCTCGGCCTTTTTCAGCGCCTGCTCCACGTGGTGCTGGTCCGGGTCGCTCATCATGGGGTTTTCGCCCACCACGATCAGGGCCTTCAGCGAGCCGTCGCCCAGCCCGGCGAGCATGTCGGGAATCTTTAGGCCGGGCTTGAGGCTGAGTTCGGCCCCCCAGGCCTTTTCGAACTTGGCCTGGTTCGCGGGCACGTCCACCTTTTGGTAGCCGGGGTACACGTCGGGCAGACCGCCCATGTCGCAGGCGCCCTGCACGTTGTTCTGACCGCGCAAGGGGTTCACCCCGGTGGACTCCCGGCCGATCTGGCCGGTGAGCATGGCCAGGTTGGCCAGGCTCTTCACGTTGTCCACTCCCGAGGTGTGCTGGGTGATGCCCATGCAGTAGACGATGGAGCCGGCCGGAGCCTTGGCGTACTTCTCGGCGATGAAATAAAGGTCCTCGGCGGACACGCCGGTGATTTCGGTGGTGCGCTCCGGGGTGTAGCTCTCCACCAGGGCCTTGAACTCCTGATAGCCCTCGGTGTTGGCGTCGATGAACTCCTGGTTTTGCCAGCCCTGTTTGATGATGATGTGGGCGATGCCGTTGATAAGGGCGGTGTCGGAGCCCAGGGCCTGGCTAACGTAGCAGTCGGCGGTGAGGGCCAATTGGATCTTGCGGGGGTCGGCCACGATGATGGTGGCCCCGTTTTTCTTGGCCCGGTATAGCCGGTCGGCCACCAGGGGATGGGCGGTGGTGGTGTTGGAGCCGATCACCAGGATGGTGTCCGCCCCGGCCAACTCCTCCATGGAGTTGGTCATGGCTCCGGAACCGAAGGCGGCGGCCAGACCGGCCACCGTGGAGCTGTGTCAGAGACGGGCGCAGTGGTCGACGTTGTTGGTCCCCACCGCCGCCCGGGCGAACTTTTGCAGGAGGTAGTTGTCCTCGTTGGTTATCTTGGCCGAGGCCAAGAAGGCGATGGAATCCGGGCCGTGCTCGGCCTTGATCCGGCGCAACTCACCGGCCACGTAGTCCAGGGCCTCGTCCCAGGAAACCTCCACCAACTCGCCGCCCTTGCGCAGCAGCGGGTTGGTGAGCCGGCGAGGGCTCTGCACGAACTCGTGCACATTCCAGCCCTTGACGCACAGCTTACCGTTGTTCACCGGGCTGGTGGCCGAGGGCTTGGTGCCCACCAGTTTGCCGTTCACCGTCTCCAGATAAAAACCGCACCCGCAGCCGCAGTAGGGGCAGACGGTCAAGGTGCTTTTGTAATCCATAATCCCGTCTCTCTCAGGCTTAAAGAAGCTTCTCTTACAGCGTGGCCGCCGGTTGGGGCTGGGGCCGGGGTGCGGCCCCCACCAGGGGGATGCCCTGACCCACCAGTTGGGCCACCAGGCGGTAGAGTTTTTTCAGGGGGATGCCCGCCGGGCAGGCCGCCTCGCACAGGCCGCAATACACGCAGCGGTCCACCATGTGCACCGCGCGGGTGAACAGGAAATTGGGCGTTGGCGGCAGCTGGCGCTGGGGCAGCATGGCCTCCTCTTCCAGGGTGCATTCATGGCAAACGCACACCGGGCAGGAATTCTTGCAGCCCAGGCACTTCATGCAGCGGTCCGCCTCGCCGAACCACTGTTGCAGCTCGGTCATGAGGTCGGCAAAATCGGCCTCCGGCGGGGGGAAGCCCGGGCCCTTTTCTCCGGCCACCAGGGCCTGGGGCCAGGGCTGGGCGCACTCACAGGCCCGGGCCAACTCCTCGGGGCAGGCAAAGCCCACCGCCACAACCCGCGAGGCCCGCAGGGGGCAGGAGCGGTCCTCCTTGATGAGTTGGTTTAGGGCCCGCTCGTCGCAGCCCCGCACCATGATGCCGAATTTCTCCTGGGGAAAGCGCTCGGCCAAGGTGTAAAGGAGCTTCACCAGGGGGTAGCGGGCGTCGCCCAGGCCTTGGGCGTCGCCCAGGGAGAGCATGTCCAACTCGGCCGGGTCGGTGAAAAGATGAGGGGCGATGTGCATCCCCTCTTGCTTGAGGGCCAAAAACCCGCCTATCTCACCGCTGGCCAAAAGCTCCTTGGCGCGTTCAATGATCTTTTGCTTCATATCTCTATCCGCTCTCGGTCGGTTAGGCCGCGGGGGGACCGGCTAGTTGTACTTGGTGCGGTAGTAGCACAGCAGCCCGCAGTTGAGGCAGCGCTTGGCCTCTTCGCGGGCCGCGTCCTCGCCAAGTCCCAGCTCGGCCTCGGAACGGCCCTCCAAGAGGGCGACTTCCTCGGCCTGGGGCATGGGCTGGCGGGGGCCCACCTGCACCAAATTGAAAAGTTGGTTTACATCCAACACCTGGGTGGAGCGGCCCAGCATGCCCTGGGGAGCCGCCACCTCCTCGCCCTTGATGATCTGATGGGCCGAGGCCGCGGCCCGGCGTCCGGCGCCGATGGCCTCCACCGCCGCCCGGAAGTCGCTGATGGCCTCATCGGCCTGGAACAGGCCGCCCGGGCCGCCGCTGGGCGGGGCGTAGGGCATCTCCGTGCGCCAGGCGTCGCCGGTGAGCTTGCCTTCGCCGTCGCGGGGGGATGTGGGCACGAAGATCACCCCGGGCACCCGCCCGCTGGCCGCCACCACCGTGTCCGCGGTCAAGGTTTCCTGACGGGCCGCGACGCCGTTGGCAGGCTGGCTGTAGGTGAGTCCGCTCAGGCGGCCGCCATGGCCTTCCAGGCCGATGACCGTGGCCTTGAAGCGCATGGCGATGCCTTCGGCCTGGGCCTTTTCCAACTCCTGGGAGCTAAGGCCGGTGTCCTGTTCGCCGGCCGGCCAGAGGATGGTCACCTCCTGGGCGCCGCGCTCCAGGCAATTCCGGGCCGCGGCCAAAGTCTGCTTGCCGCCGCCCACCAGCACCACCCGCCGGCCAAGCTCCCCCTCCCGGCCCTGGGCCCAGGACAGAAGCAGGGGCAGCAGAAGCTCCAGCCCCGGCAAGGCCGGTCGCATTTGGGCGGGGTCGCCCAGCATCAGGGCCGCGTCCCAGCCGCCGGTGGCCAAGACCACCGCTTCGAAGCCCTCGGCGAACAGGGAGCTCAAGTCAAACTCCCGGCCCAGGGTTTGGCCGGTCTTGGCCTCAACCCCCATGGCCAGGATGCCTTCGATCTCCCAGTCCAGAACCTTGCGGGGCAGGCGCGCGGCGGGAATGGCGGTGCGCAGCAGGCCGCCCAATTCAGCCCGGGTCTCGTAGATCACCGGGCTGTGGCCCAGGCGGGCCAGGAAGTAGGCGGTGGACAGGCCCTCCACCCCGCCGCCGATGACCGCCACCTTCTTGCCGGTGGCCGGGGCTTTGTAGGGCAGGGCCCGCTGGCCGCTTTCCCGCTCCCGGTCGGCCACGAAGCGCTTGAGCGGGTTGATGCCCACCGGCTCGTCGGCCAGGTTGCGGCGGCACTCGGTTTCGCAGGGATGGGGGCATATGCGCCCGCAGATCAGGGGCAACGGGTTGCGTTCCTTGATAACCGCCAAAGCCCCGGCGTAGTCTCCCCGGGCGGTGCGCTGAATCTGCTGGGGGATGTCTATGCCCGCCGGGCAGCGGCGCTGGCAGGGGGCCGAGCAGTCTTCCAGCGTGATTTCGTCCAGGATGCGCTCGCTCACCGAGGTGAGGCCCATGATGCCCACCGGGCAGATGCGCTGGCAGGTTCCGCAGCCGGTGCAGAGGTATTCGTCCACCAGCGGCAGTCCGTCGGGGCCGATGCTAAGGGCGCCGAAGGGGCAGGCGTTCACACAGGAGCCCAGGCCGATGCAGCCCACCGGGCATTCCTTGGGGCCGCCGGCCAGGATCACCGCCGCCCGGCAGTCGGCCGCGCCGCTGTAGCGGTACTTCAGGTCGGCCCGCTGAACGGGGTAGCGGCAGCCCACCTTGGCTATTTGGGGCTCGGTCTCGGAAACGCTGACCCCCAGGATGGCGGCCACGGCCACGGCCACCGAGGGGCCGCCGCCCACGCAGCCGTTGGGGGCCATGGCGCCCTTGGCTATGGCTCCGGCGGCGGTGGCGCAGCCGGCATAGCCGCAGCCTCCGCAGTTGGCTCCGGGCAGGGCGTCTTCAATGGCGGCCACCAGGGGGTCTACCTCCACATAAAACATCTTGGCCGCCGCGCCTAAACCCATGGCCGCCAGGCATCCAAGTCCACCCAGTGCCAAGGCTTCTATGATCATCTGGCCGGTCTCCCTCGCTGCTGGTTTGGTCCCTTCGGCTCCTCAGCGGGCCGTGGTGCGGGCCCCGGGGACAAAGGGTATTGTGATTAAACGCACAAAAACCGGGGGGGATGGTGGTTTCAAGGTGTTGGCTCATCGCGGCCCCCTGGCTTTCGTCATCGCCAAAATTAGCTATGGTAGTCTATTGATTGAACAAGGAGCTTACTCCAAAGGAGAAATCCGCACAAGAAATAAAGCTGGCCACGGGCCGGTTTCATAGCCCGGACGGCAAGCTCGTATTGCAACCAGCCGCCGCTTTGCGCAGAATAGATGATACCGTTGTGCTTGGATATTTCACAATTTGTTGGGTAGTCGATGCATCCTCGCCGTTACCGCATAGCGTGGCCCCAGGCCCGGCTGGCCCTGGCCCTCGGCGCGGCCCTGGCCCT